>CAYYIA010000408.1:0-1509 GCA_964471875.1 uncultured Acidimicrobiia bacterium | reverse complement strand
CCTACTACCGTCCCCCACCATGACCCTCGAGGACTCGCCGCGCGTTTGTTACCGGCACCCCGATCGGCCTACGCGGCTGGCGTGCTCCAACTGCGGGCGTTCGATCTGTGTGGAGTGTTCGCGGGATGCTGCCGTGGGCCAGAAATGCCCCGACTGTTCGGCGCCGGAGGGAAGGCACCGGGTGGTGACCGCAGCGCAGCTGCGCAACACGCGGTCCGGGGCTCCCATCACCTACGCCTTGATCGCCATCAACGTGCTCGTGTTCGTCGCCGGCGAGCTGGATCCGACGCTGGGGCGGCGCATGCTCCTCGAGGGCGCCCACCTTCCCGCCCTCGTGTCGGAGGGTGAGTGGTGGCGAGCCTTCACCGCGGTGTTCCTTCACGGCGGCATCACCCACATCCTCTTCAACATGTGGGCGCTCTTCGTCTTCGGTCCAGCCCTGGAACACCGCTTTGGGTCGGTGTCGTTCGCGTCGCTCTACGTGGCGTGCGGACTCGGTGGCAGCGCCCTCTATCAGATCGTCGGCCGCGACGTCTTTGCCGTCGGAGCTTCGGGTGCCATCTTCGGGCTGATGGGGGCCTTGCTCGCCACGGTGTATCGCCAGCGCCACACCCCGGCGGGTAGGGCGATGTTCTCCCAGTTGTTGCTGCTGCTCGGCATCAACCTGGCGATCCCCTTGATCGTGCCCAATGTCGCCTGGGAGGCGCACGTCGGTGGTCTCATGGCCGGGGTGGCCGTCGCCGTCGCCTGGGAGCATCTCCCCATCGGCGGCACCCGATCGGCGGCACGAAGGGTGGCGGTGTCCATCGCCGTGGCCGTGGTCGCCATGGCGGTGGTGTTGATCTGAAGCCAGTCACCAGTCTCCAGTCACCAGTCCCCAGGGAAGACTCCAATCCCCGGTCCCCAGTGCATCCCCCATTTCCAGATGAGACTCCCCGCGACCGTCTTGGAACCCGTAGCCTCACACTCTCATATCGGGAATCCTCAAACGGGTCTCGGGACTGGAGACTGGCGACTGGTGATTGGTGACTCCTCGGTGACTGGTGACTCCTTGATCGATCTCATCCGCGCCTCCGTCATCGGGCGCGACGATGTGGTCGATGGGCCGTTTGGACCGCGGCGGGTCACCTATGCGGACTACACGGCTTCGGGGCGGTCGCTCGAGTTCATCGAGGATTACCTCCGCGATCAGGTGCTCCCCCTCTACGCCAACACCCACACCGAGTCGTCGGGAACCGGGATGCAGACCACCCGGTTCCGCGAGGATGCCAGGGCCATCGTTCGCCGCTGCGTCGGCGCCACCGACGGCCACGCGGTGATCTTCACCGGCAACGGCTCGACGGGGGCCATCGACCACCTGGTGCGGGTACTCGGACTCCGCATCCCCGCCGAACTCGACGATCGGTACCACCTCAGCGATGTCATCCCCTCCGCCGAGCGACCGGTGGTGTTCATCGGCCCGTTCGAGCACCACTCCAATGAACTGCCATGGCGCGAGTCGATCGCCGA
>CAYYIA010000407.1:0-1515 GCA_964471875.1 uncultured Acidimicrobiia bacterium | reverse complement strand
AGGCGGCCGACCTTCGCCCATTGCGGGAGGCCGCCGCCAGGCGGCCGACCTTCGCCCATTGCGGGAGGCCGCCGCCAGGCGGCCGACCTTCGCCCATTGCGGGAGGCCGCCGCCAGGCGGCCGACCTTCGCTCATTGCGGTAGCCCACCTCCCGGCGGCCGACCTTGGCTACCAACCCGGCCACCCGTATCCTCCACACCCGAATGCCCGAGTCACCGCTGCTGCATATCGACGACCTCCACGCCTCCGCGGGTGGCGTTCCCATTCTCCGCGGGGTGTCGCTCGAAGTCGGCAGAGGCGAGACCCATGCCCTGATGGGCCCCAACGGATCGGGGAAGTCGACCCTCGGCAACGTCCTCATGGGGCACCCCGGTTATGAGGTCACTCGCGGGACGATCCGGTACAAAGGGGAAGACGCCACCCACTGGACAGCCGATGAGCGGGGACGAGCCGGGATGTTCCTCGCCTTTCAGTATCCCGAGGAGATCCCCGGGGTCACCGTGGTCAACTTCCTTCGGACCGCACTGTCCAATCGCACCGGGACGGAGTACACACTTCTGGAACTCCGCCTCAAAGTCGCCGACACCATGCGAGCCCTCGGCATGGACTCCGGCTTCGCCGACCGCTACCTCAATGAGGGGTTCTCGGGTGGAGAGCGCAAGCGCAACGAAGTGCTCCAGATGGCGGTGCTGGAGCCGGACATGGTGATCATGGACGAGACCGACTCCGGCCTCGATGTGGACGCGTTGCGGATCGTGGCCGAAGGGGTGGAGAGGCTGCAGTCTCCGGAGCGGGGATTCCTCGTCATCACCCACTACCAGCGACTGCTCGAGCACATCACACCCGATGTCGTGCACGTGTTCGTCGACGGCCGCATCGTCGATACCGCGGGACCCGAGCTCGCCCGCAGGATCGAACTCGAGGGATACGACTCGTTCCGCGGCGGCTCTGGCTCGTGACCAGGCTCAACGCGACCGACCTGGGGACGGGGGACTGGAGACTTCCGTGGTAGATCTCTCCCACCTCCGCGCCGACTTCCCCATCCTCGGGCGGGAAGTGCACGGCAGGCCGCTCGTGTACCTCGACAGCGCCGCCACCACCCAGAAGCCGGTGCAGGTCCTCGATGCCATGGACGACTACTACCGGCTGCACAACGCCAACGTGCACCGCGGGGCGTACACGCTCGCGGAAGAGGCGACCGAACGCTACGAAGGCGCCCGCAGCCGCGTGGCCCGCTTCATCAACGCAAGCGCGCCAGAGGAGGTGGTCTTCACCCGCGGCACCACCTCCGCGATCAACGCCATCGCCTACGGCTGGGGCCTCCATCACCTCCAGCGCGGCGATCGTATCGCCCTCACCATCATGGAGCACCACGCCAACATCGTCCCGTGGCAGCTGGTTGCCCGGGTGACCGGGGCCGAGCTGGTGTACCTCCCGCTCACCGAGGACTTTCGAGTCGATGTGAACGCCATCGGCCGAGTCATCGACTCGCGAGTGAAGGTCGTTGCCTTCTCC
>CAYYIA010000406.1:0-1540 GCA_964471875.1 uncultured Acidimicrobiia bacterium | reverse complement strand
CCTTCGGGGCCAGGAAGGAGGAACCATGTTCCATCTGACCGTCCACCTCAAGAGCTACATCGGCCACCCGTACTGGCCTGAGATGGATCGCCTCGTGAACATCACCAAGGAGTCGGGCATGTCCCGTGCCCGGTCCTCCGCGAACCGCCGCAAGGCGTTGGAGGAACACCTGCGGACCATCGAGATGACCCTCGCCGAGTACGAGGAGCTGGAGCGCCTCGCCAACCGACCCTTCCACGTCGACGGCCAGGACCACATCGTCATCCCGAAGTCGAACGTGGAGGCGATGATGGTCGCGACCTGCGACACGATCCGCGCCGCCGGGAGGCCGTGTGCCCCCGACCAGGTGCGGTCTCTGCTCCGCCTGAGCGCATGGACGACCGATGCCTCCCCCGCCGACGCGCTGATATGGGAGCGCTACGCCGTCGTGTCCTCCGGTACAGGCGCGAAGCTCTCCAACCAGCGCGGTCTCAGGCGCAACAGCTACATCGGAGCGGAGCCGCCGACCGGCGAGCCGACCGGGAAGGTGATCGCGACCGGAACCGTCGAGGTCAACCCCGACATGGTGAAGCCGGACGTGCTGCTCCGCGCCCTGTCCTACGCCGGTGAGTGGGTCGGCATCGGCGCATCCCGCAAGATGGGCTGGGGCCGCTTCGAGGTCCTTACCTGGGACGACGACGCATGATGTCCCCCGCTCTCGCCTCCGCCCACGCCATCGCCCACGCCCCCGCCTGCGCCGACGCCTGCGCCCTCGCCCACGCCCCCGCCTTCGCTCCCGCCCCCGCCTTCGCTCCCCCGGAGAACACATGAAGCTCATCCTGTCCCGTTGGGCCGAGACATCGGTCGGCGTCATGGTCAAGGTCCACGCCGAAGGCCAGGCGCAGCAGTTAGGCGTGCTGACCCTGCGCCGTGACGACTGGCAGGCCATCCAGCGAGGGGAGTTCAAGATCGCGGTGAGTGAGCCCACAGGACCGGCGGCGCGACCATGAGCGGCATCAAGCGCACCGCCGAGGACGCCAGGACATCCAAGCTCGTGCGTGAGCGCGACGACTGGACATGCATGCGCTGCGGGAAGCAGTACCCGCCGAACTCACGCGGATTGCATGCGGCGCACCACTTCACACGGCGAACGAAGGTGACCCGCTACGACCCCGACAATCTCTTGTCGCTTTGTTATGGGTGCCACCAGTTCGTCGATTCCCACCCGACCGAGAAAGAGGCCCTGTGGCGGTCGCGCATCGGCGACGAACGCTTCGAGGCATTGGCAGCCAAGGCACACGGTCGGCGTGACCGGGAGGTGACGGCGTGAGTACCTTCGAGACGGAGGTCGGCGTGATTGAGGCCATCCAGCCTCGCCTCATCGATGTTCCGATGGCTGGCCTATACCCGATCCCGATGGACCAGGCCAATCGTGTGCTCGAGGGTTGGGGTCACCGACTCGGCCCGGTGTTCCGCCCGTTCCACGGGGAGGCCTATGGGCTTGAGGTCGACGGCGGTCTCGTCGCGCGATGACGCGAAGACAGACGCTCCGTTCACCGGC
>CAYYIA010000405.1:0-1547 GCA_964471875.1 uncultured Acidimicrobiia bacterium | reverse complement strand
ACGGACCTTCCATACCCTCGTGGACCCCGGACTGCCCATCCCTCCGTTCATCACGATCCTCACCGGGATCACCCACTCCATGCTGATCGGGGCACCACCGGTGGCAGAGGCCATCCCGACCCTCCTCGAGTTCATCGGCGACGCCGTGATCGTGGGGCACAACGTCCGGTACGACCTCGGATATCTCAACGCCGCCGCGCTGGCCAACGGCTATGGACGCCTCCCCAACCGCTCCATCGATACCCTCCGCCTGGCGCGGCGGTTGCTCGCCACCGAGACCCGCGACTACCGGCTGGGGACCCTCGCCGCCCACTTCCGCTCCCCCACCACGCCGGTGCATCGTGCCCTCGAGGATGCCAAGGCCACCGCCCATGTCTTCTGGGGCCTCCTCGAGCGCGCCGGGTCTATTGGGGTCACCCACCTCGACGACCTCGTGGCGCTCCCCTCGGCCCGAGGCCGCGCCGACTATCGCAAGATCACCCTCGCCGACTCGCTCCCCCGACGCCCCGGGGTCTATCTCTTTCTCGATCGCCGCGGCGATGTGTTCTACATCGGCAAGGCCAAGGACCTCCGTTCCCGGGTGCGGTCCTACTTCTACGGCGACACCCGTCGATCCATCGAACAAATGCTGCGCGAACTCGCCGCCATCGACCACCGGGTGTGCCAGACCGAGCTGGAAGCCGAGGTCACCGAACTCCGGCTGATCGCCGCCCATCGCCCCCGCCACAACAAGCGCTCGAAGCCGCCGCGCTCACCCCACTACGTGCGCCTCACCGGTGAACGGTTCCCGCGGCTCTCCCTCGCCCGTACCGTCGCCCCGGGAGCGCTCCTCCACCTCGGACCCTTCCGCTCCATGGCCGCCGCCCGGACCGTCCTGGAGGCGATCTGGGACGCGGTTCCGGTGCGGCGCTGCACCCATCCCCCGGGCTCGCGATCCGCCCCGTGCTCCTTCGCCCAACTCGGCGCCGCGCTCTGTCCGTGTGACGGAACCCTGAACGAGACCGAGTACACCCCGGTGGTGGAGCGCATCGTGGCGGGGGTGGAGCGCGATCCGACGCTGTTGCTGGCACCCCTGGAGGCCCGCATCGCCAGCCTCGCCCGGGCACAGCGCTTCGAGGAGGCCGGGTGGATTCGGGACCGTCACCGCGCCCTGGTCTCGGCTCTGGAGCACCGGCGGGCCTGGCGGGCGATGCAGGAGGCGGGAACCCTGCGGGTCCAGGGTGCCGACGGCGGCGCCCTCATCGACCGGGGCCGTCTCGTGGCCGCCTGGCCATCAGGTAGCCAACCCCCGTTGCTCCCCGGCCCCGGCGACGGCCCCACCGAGGAGGTCGCCCGCACCACGGTCGATGCCGACGAGGCTCATCTCGTGTGGCGCTGGCTCCAAGCCGGCGACGTCACCCTCGACGAAGCCTCCGCCGCGCTGGCGCTGCCGGCGACGCCGATCGCGGCACTGACGCGGATTGCGGTCTGAGTGAAGAAGTCACCAGTCACCAGTCCCCAGTCGCCAGTCACCACGCGCGCTGTCTCAACGGGTAACGGGTAACGGG
>CAYYIA010000404.1:0-1555 GCA_964471875.1 uncultured Acidimicrobiia bacterium | reverse complement strand
CCCATGTTGCCGCCACCCACCACTGCCAACCGGTACGAGGTCATGGCGTCAAGGCTACGCACCCGGGCGTTCGCGCTGGGGCGCTTTACCCACAGCCGCTGTCCCGGCCGTGTGCCGGGCGATCGGAGCGACTTCCCCGATGTCCGACCGCCCGGCACCCTTACTGGGTACGGCGAGATCCGGGAATCGGCAGCGCTCCCCCGAGAAACCTCAGGCGAACTTGCTCGCGAAGGCCAGGCGCAGCAACACCGGGAACGCGGCCTCGGTGTAGGTGTAGAGCGAGCCGACCACCCGGTCGAGTTCGGCCTCGTTGAGCATCGCCAGGGGCAACTCGCCCTTCAGGAACAGGGCGTCCTCCACCCCGATGGCGAAGTGCGCGCCCACCAACTTGTCGTTGCGCCGCAGCGCCGTTTCGTAGACCAGCGCCTGGTTCTCCTGCGGGGCGGGCAGGACATACACCTCGTAGCGCAGGGTGCGCTGGCCGAGTGTGAACCAGAGGGTGAGGTGCTCTTTCTCCTCGCCGGCCATGCGCAGGTACCAGCGCGGCTCGGGTTCGCCGGGCAGACCACGATCGAGTGCTTCCACCACCGGGCTGGCCGCGGCGAACCCGCGCAGCCAGCCGTCGATCGCCGATTCGTACTCCGCGAGCGACGGCGGCAGGTGGTAGTCGGTCATGCCGGGTGACGACAGCCTCAGCCGCAGGCGACGCGCTCGCGCACACCGAGGTCGGCGTAGAGGCGTCGCAGGCGGGCGGCGGCGAAGCTCCAGGTGTAACGGGTGGCGCGTGCCGCCCCACGCCGCCCGAGGGCCGCCGCGTGGGGTGGGTGATCGATGATCTCGCGGACATAGTGGGCGAACAGGGCCGGGTCGCGGTCAGGTACCAGGTACCCGGTCTCACCGTGGTCGACGAGGGTGAGCAGGCCGCCCACCCCGGCAGCCACCACGGGTACGCCGCAGGCCGAGGCCTCCAACGCCACCAGCCCGAAGCTCTCGCTGCGGCTGGGCACCACCACGACGTCGGCGGCGCGGTAGTAGCTGGAGAGGAGGTGGTGCGCCTGGGGCGGCACGAACCGCACCTGCTCGGTGAGGCCCAGTTCGGCCACCAGTGACTGCAGGTGGGCCACCTCGGTGTCGCCCTCGGCACCGCTGGCCCCGCCCACCACGAGCAGGAGTGCGTCGGGCCGCTGCAGCTCGGCCAAGGCGCGCACGGCGATGTCGGGCGACTTCAGCGGCTGGATACGGCCCACGAACAGGATCACGGGCGCGTCGGCGGGCAGGTCGAGGGCCTTGCGCGCCCCGCGCCGATCACCTGGTGCGAAGAAGGCGTGCTCCACACCGGGGGCGACCACCTCCACCCGACCCTTGGGATTGCCGTACAGGCGACGGAACTGGTTCTCCTCCTCGGTGCAGCTCACACAGATGGCATCGGCGCAGCCGATGATCTCCGCCTCGGCGCGGTGACGCCACTCGGGCTCGGCGTCGCCTCCTTCGGCCTTCACCTTGGCCAGCGTGTGGAAGGTGCTGACGAAGGGGATGTCGAGTTCGTGCTTGATGC
>CAYYIA010000403.1:0-1560 GCA_964471875.1 uncultured Acidimicrobiia bacterium | reverse complement strand
GTTGATCGTCTTCGGCTCCGTGCTCGGGAACGAGGGCACCCTGCGCGGCGTCGTCACCGCGCCCGTGAATGTGAGCCTGCTCCTCGAGTCCCAGGTGCCACAGGACCTGCGCGGCACCCTGTCGTGGCAGATCAGCGACCTCGCCGACGTCGACACGACGAGCCTCGACCCGGACCAGATCGTATGGGAGGACTTCGTGACCGTCGGCAGCCGCGTGTGGCGGGTGACGGTCACCGCAATCCCCTCGCAGGGAGGCGTTGCAGGCCTGAACGACTTCAGTGTGCCGGTGGGCGTGGCCGGGAGTCTGATGAGCGCGCTGCTCGTGGTGTTGTGGCTGCAACATCAGCAGGTGAAGACCGAACGAGCCCAATCGATGTCCGACTCCATCGCCAAGGATCGCTTCCTGGCGTCGGTGAGCCATGAGCTGCGCACACCACTCACCGCCGTCGTCGGATTCCTCGATGAGGCCAAGCGGCCCGACTCCGGCACCAGCACGACGGTGCGGGAGATGCTGTCGATCGCGCACGACCAGGCCGTCGAGATGGAGCACATCGTCGAGGACCTGCTGGTGGTCGCCCGCATCGATGGCGCCCTGCCCGCAGCCGAGACCAAGCCCGTCGAGCTGGCCGCAGAGGTCAGCCACGTCGTGGCCGGATTCCCACTCGAGGTGCAGGCGGGCACCCGTTGTGAGGGGACCGGAACCGCGGTCGCCGACGCCGCCCGGACCCGCCAGATCATCCGCAACCTCGTCGCCAACGCCGCGCTCCATGGCGCCCCACCGATCGAGATCACGGTCGGAACCGATCGGGAGTGGGTGCGGCTGCAGGTCCGCGATCATGGCAACGGAGTCCCCCGACAGCACCGCGACCGGCTGTTCGAGCCGTATGCCTCGTTTCGCCAGTCGGGCACCGGCCCGCAGTCGCTGGGAATCGGCCTATGGCTGTCGCGCCGCCTGGCGCGCCTGATGGGAGGCGATCTTCGCTACCGCCACGACGGCGACGGCCCCGTGTTCGAACTCACCCTGCCGGTGGCGGCGGCCAGTGGCCCCGCCACCCCGCCGATGTCCGGAGAACCCGTGGAGCACGACCGCCTCTCCACCCGGGGGTCCGCCACGGTCGCCGGAGCCGAAGCCGGCGCCTGAGCCGAGGCGGGCCAGGGACCATCCCCGCCCACGGCCTGCCGAAACGAAAGCCGCCCCGGTCACTCGACCGGGGCGGCTTCGCAAATCCTGGGTTGGTTAGAGGTCCTTGAGGAGATTCGACAGGGCGAGCAGGATGCCGCCGCCGGCGAGGGTGAGGAACGCGACATCGACATCGACATCGACGATGTCCGTGTAGTAGGCGAGGATCCCGAAGGCCATCAACAGCACCGCGACGATGAACGTGCCCACCCGGGGTGCACTCAGATTGAGACCTGTCTTCCGTCGAGCCATGTGACTCTTTCTGTTCGACTGAGGTGAGTGTGGCAGGAACGCGCACGAGTTCACAATGGAACGTGCGACGGGGTGACGCTCAGCCGGCGGACTCGGACCCCGGCTTGGCCCCGACATGGGCGGTTTCG
>CAYYIA010000402.1:0-1560 GCA_964471875.1 uncultured Acidimicrobiia bacterium | reverse complement strand
GTAGGCGACGACGTAGAAGCGGTCCTTGCGTTCGATGATGTAGGCCATCGCCGAAGCGTGGAAGGGTGACGACTTCGGTACCAACCCCACGAGCCCCGGGAAGGTGACGGTCGCCGGGGAGGTGCCCACACGCCAGCCCCAGGGCGGCTCGTCTCGGGGTCAGCTGGCGTGCATTGCGGTGGCTGGGCGGAAGGGCTCGGCGAGCTGCCCGGTGAGCGTGGTCGGGTAGTCGGGTCGTCCGGCGATGCCGAGGGCGTCGGAGGTGACCACGGCACGGGTGCGTGCGGGGGTGTAGGTGCCCATGGCTCGGTCCCAGAGAAGGGTGAAGAGCCCGAAGTTGACGTCGCCCTGGCCGGGGTAGCGAAGGTGGTGGAGGCGGTGCCCGGCGTTGATGGCCAGCCATCGGTCGAGCGGGCCACTGATGTAGTCGACGTTGGCGTGTTGCACGAGGAGCTGGATGGCGACGCAGCCGGCGACCGCCGCGGCGACCGGTTGGGGGATGCCGATAAGGAGGAGCGGGGTGACGCCGGCGGTCATCTCGATGGCTTGGTGGATCGGGTGCTTCATGAGCCCGTTGAGTCCGTAGAAGCGAGTCACGCTGTGGTGCACGGCGTGGAAACGCCACAGTCCACCGAAGCGGTGGCTGGCGGCGTGGGCGAAGGTGATGCCGGCGTCGAGCACCAACACCGCACCGAGGACTTGAACGACGAAGGGCAGGTCGCTCGGCCACAGGTCGGCGAGCGTGAGCGTGCTGGCGAGCAGCGGGAGCAGCGCAACGCTGGCAACGTTGAGGGATTCGTTGAGGACGGCGTAGAGGAAGTCGCGGCCAGTGTCGCCTCGGTCGACGTTCCAGTCGGGCTCGTAGGGCGCGAGACGCTCAGCGAGGAAGGTCCAAGCCAACGCGATGGCGATCACGGCAATGACGGCCCACTCATGGCCGGTTGCGGCGGCCCAGACCACGATGCCGTTCGCTCCGACCAGGAGCAGCGGGAGGTGGGTGTAGCGAATCACGGATCGCACCGACCGGTCGGTCGTTGTCGGGGTCATGCTCTCGAGCATGGGGGAAGGGATCCGTGCGGGCTTGTATGCAGATGCCGCGTTCAATCGGGTGGCTGGAATCGGGTGGCGGCGAGGAGGTCGGTGGGGGCGAGCCCGAAGTGATCACGGAACGTGTGGGTGAGATGAGCGCTGTCGGTGAACCCGGCGTCATGGGCCGCAGCGGTGAGCGACGCGCCCTGGGCGAGCGCTTCGACGGCGTGCAGCATCCGGACCCACCGCCGGTAGCTGCGCAGCGGGATGCCGACCTCTCGGGCGAAGCGCTGCGAGAACCGGCTGGAGGACAGGCCGGCGCGGGCGGCGAGCTCGACCAGGGTGCCGGTGCCGGGGTCCTCGGCGAGCTCAGCGAGCACGGCGGCGACCGCAGGCGTCACCGGCGCCGCGGCGACCGTGGTGTCGTCGACCAGTGCGAGGACCTCGCTGACGATCTGCCCGCCGTCCCCGTCCGGTGCAGGGGTGAGGGTGTCGGCACCGACAGGCCGGCCGTCGCAACGCGCGGAGAGG
>CAYYIA010000401.1:0-1560 GCA_964471875.1 uncultured Acidimicrobiia bacterium | reverse complement strand
TTCGCGGTTCGTCCGCACTTCGATCAGACGTGGACCGGGTGCGGTGACGAGGCTGGTCAGCCGATCAGCCGTGGTCACGCGTTCCGAGGGGACGCCAAAGGCCGCGGCGATGGCGGTGAGGTCGAGTCCGTGGGGGGTGCCCCAGTGTCGTTCGAAGTGGGGGTGTCCTGCCTGGGGGAGGAGGTGGAAGATGCCACCGCCGTCGTTGTTCACCACCACCGCGGTGAGGGGGATGGCGAGCCGGGCCATGGTCGCCAGGGCACCGGCATCGTGGAGCGCGGAGAGGTCACCGGCCAGGGCCACCGTCGGCACTCCGGTGACGGTTGCCGAGCCGAGGGCCGTGGAGATGAACCCATCGATGCCATTGGCACCGCGATTGGCCATCACCCGGATGCGGCGCGGGGTCGGGGCCATCACGGCATCGAGGTCGCGTACCGGCATCGATGAGGCCACCCAGAGCACGGCGGGATCCGGCAGTGCCTCGGCAACGGTACGGGCGACGGCCGGCTCATTGGGGAATGGCGTCGCCTCCAATACCGCTTCCATGGCCGCTGCTGCGACGGCATCGGCATGCCGCCACCTCTCCAGCCATCGATCCGGAGCGGGTGCGGAGGTCGCTGCGGCGAGGGCGGCGAGGGTGGCTCCCACGCCGGAGCGCAGGATGGGGCCGGCGGTGGCTGTGGGATCGCGTCGCCCCGCCGGTTCGAGGAACACCTGGGGGCGATCACCATGGGCGGCGAGCCACGCGGCGACGGGTTTGCTCGTCGGAATCGCCCCAAAGCGGACCACGGCTTCGATCTCGGCGCGGTCGAGGAACCCCGACCAACCCAGAGCATCCGAGGCGCCGAGCACCCGGCGGAGGTCGTGGCGTCCGGCGCGCAGCCCGCTCAAGGGATCGGCGAGGATCGGCCACCCCAGGGCCGCAGCCAGCTCCGCGGCCGCCGCAGGCACCGCGGGATCGTGATCGGGTCCGGCCACGATGACCCCGCGCCGTCCCGCCAGCAGCGTGGCGGCAGCACCCACCTGCTCCGGATCCGGGTCCGGGTCGGGGGTCGTGATGGCCGGGACGAGACCCGATGGGGCCGCGGACACCGGTCCCGCCGGCATCAGCGGTTCGTCGAATCGCAGGTTCAGGTGCACCGGCCCGGCCGGCGGCGACATCGCCTGGTGGTAGAGGCGGGTGGCGATCGGGACTGCGGTGGCGGCATCCTCGGGAGCCTCGAGATCGAGCGACGCCTTCACCGATGGACCGAACAGGTTCTCCTGATCGATGGTCTGGGGAGCACCCACGCCCCGCAACCGCAACGGTCGGTCGGCGGTGATGGCGATCAGAGGAACCCGCCCCTCGATCGCTTCCGCCAATGCCGGATGCAGCTCGGCCGCGGCAGTGCCCGAGGTGGTGACGATCACCACCGGCCGCCCGGTGGTGCGGGCGATCCCCAGTGCGAAGAACGCCGACGAGCGCTCGTCGTGGTGCGACCAGTCCGTGATCGCCGACTCCGCCAGAGCGAGCGACAGCGGGGTGTTGCGCGACCCCGGGGTCACGCAAGCATGCTCGAC
>CAYYIA010000400.1:0-1566 GCA_964471875.1 uncultured Acidimicrobiia bacterium | reverse complement strand
GGCGAGCAACCACCCCGCCGGGACGGCCGCCCAGCGCCCGATACAAGGCCACACCCTGAACCCGGGCGGCGTGGTCGCGCCGTGCCGCCTGCAGGGCGGCGTCGGCGAGGGGCATCTCGCTGCGTCCTTCGGGATCACCCGACGCCAGGGCATCCCAGGCCTGGTCGATGGTGCCCCAGCGCCCGGAGGGGAACGCCGCCGCCTCACCCCACCCGATGACCCCGTCGCGCTCGTATCCGACGATCACCGAGCGCCGCGACGGATAGGTGCCATCGGTGGTGGCCAGGGGATGGCGGAAGGCAAGTGCGACGTCGTGGAGGTGCAGTCGGGCTGGTTCAGCCACGGCCGTGGCGCGCCGCCATCTCCCGCAGCACCATGTGGAGGATCCCGCCGTGGCGGAGGTACTCCACCTCGACGGGCACATCGACCCGGGCGATGGTGGGGATCACCACCTGCGAGCCATCGCTGCGGGTGGCGGTCACGGTGATCTCCGCCCCGGGTACCAGGCGATCGTCGACGGCGACGTCGAAGGTCTCGGTGCCGTCGAGGCGGTAGGAGTCGGCGTTCTTGCCGGGGAGGAAGGTGAGGGGCAGGACGCCCATCATCACGAGGTTGGAGCGGTGGATGCGTTCGAACGACTCGGCGATCACCGCACGCACTCCGAGCAGGAACGTTCCCTTGGCGGCCCAGTCGCGCGACGACCCCATGCCGTAGTCCTTGCCACCGATCACGACCAGGGGGATGTCGGCGTGGCGGTACGAGACGCTGGCGTCGTAGACGCACTTCACGGTGCCGTCGGTGAAGTCGGTGGTCATGCCACCCTCCACCCCGTCGGCGATGCGGTTCTTGATGCGGGTATTGGCGAAGGTGCCGCGGGTCATCACCCGATCGTTGCCCCGCCGGGCGCCGTAGGAGTTGAACTCGGCCTTGGTGACGCCGAGCCCGAGCAGGTACTTCCCCGCCGGGGAGTCGGCCCCGATCGAACCCGCCGGGCTGATGTGGTCGGTGGTCACCGAGTCGCCGAGGTAGAGCAGTACCCGGGCGCCGCGGATGGCGCTGATCGGGGCGGGTTGCGGGGTGAGGTCCATGAAGAACGGCGGCTCGTGGATGTAGGTGCTCGCCTCGTCCCAGTCGTAGAGGTCGCCACCCTCGACCTCGACCGCCTTCCACACCTCGGAGCCCTCGAAGACGTCGGCGTACTGCTGGCGGAACTCGGTATCGGTCACCGTGGCGGCGACGATCGCCGCGATCTCCTCCTGGGTGGGCCAGATGTCGCGCAGGTACACCGGGTTGCCGTCACGGTCGGCGCCGAGGGGTTCGGTGGTGAGATCGATATCGACGGTGCCGGCGATGGCGTAGGCGACGACGAGCGGGGGAGACGCAAGGAAGTTGGCGCGCACATCGGGGGAGATGCGGCCTTCGAAGTTGCGGTTCCCCGAGAGCACCGAAGCGACCACGAGGTCGTGATCGTGGATGGCGGCGCTGATCGGTTCGGGCAGCGGGCCGGAGTTGCCGATGCAGGTGGTGCAGCCATAGCCCACGACATGGAAGCCGAGAGCCTCCAGG
>CAYYIA010000399.1:0-1568 GCA_964471875.1 uncultured Acidimicrobiia bacterium | reverse complement strand
CGCCCCGTGTGCCGGCACGATCGCCGCGGTAAATACGGCCCTGGCCGAGAATCCCGCCAGCATCAACACCGACCCGTACGGCGAGGGCTGGTTTGTCGACGTGAAACCCGACGACCCCTCCGAGGTCGACCGCCTCCTCGACGCCGCCGGATACCAGGCGCTGATCGGCTGACCGCCACCCGGACTCCCGACCTCGACCACAAGGGGAGCCCGAACACCGACCCTCGACCACACCTCGAAGGTGACGAGGCTTTGGTGGGGGGCGGCGGTACCATGCCGCCGTGGCGCCCATCCCTCCGGCCGACGAATCGGATCCCACCGAAACCATCGAGTTTTCGGGGATCGCACGGCCGTCCGACACCGCCCCGGACCCGCGAGGCGCGTTCACGCTCATCGTCGCCTCCGGTCCGGTCCAGGGCTTGCACTGGCCGCTCGAGAACGGCTTCGAAGCGGGACGAAGCCCCGAGGTGGCCATCTTCCTGGACGACGTGACCGTTTCGCGCCGCCACTGCATGTTTCTCCTGGGCGACGGCAAACTCGAGGTCCGCGACCTCGGCTCCACCAACGGAACGTACGTCAACGGCACCCGCTGCGATCAGGCCGAGCTCGTTGCGGGAGACCATGTGATCATCGGGCGCTTCCATCTGATCGTCTCACGCGACACATGACCGCCACGACCCGCCTGAGCATTGGCGACGCCGTCGACCAACTCCGTCACGAGTTCCCCGACGCCACGATCTCCAAGATCCGGTTCCTCGAGACCGAGGGGCTCATCCACCCGCCGCGAACCAAGTCGGGCTACCGGGAGTTCGGCCCCGCGGAGATCGAGCGCATTCGGTACATCCTCCGCCAGCAGCGGGATCACTTCCTCCCGCTTCGGGTGATCAAGTCGAAGCTCAGTTCCTGGGAGCGCGGCGACGCCTCCGTGCCGGCACCGCCCGCCGGACCACCGGCCGCGGCGTACTTCGCCACCAGCGGTAGATCGCTCACCGCGGCGGAAGCCGCCCAGGCTGCGGGTGCACCGCAGGCCCTGATCGCCGACCTGGTGAAGCACGGGGTCCTCGATCCGTCCTTCGAGTCGCCCGAGGCACGCTTTGACGACGACCACATCGAGGTGATTCGAGCCGCCTACCGGATGGTGGGCCACGGTCTCGAGGCCCGTCACCTCCGCGCCATCCGACTCGGGGCCAACCGAGAGGTGGACCTGTTTCGCCAGCTCACCGGCCCGATGCTTCGCCATGCCACCCCCGCCGGCCGGCGCCAGGCGGGCGAAGTCCTCGCCGATGTCGCCCAGGCCGCCCGGGAGATGCAGGAGGCGATGGTGCGTTCCGATCTCCGCGACGTCTTGGAGCGCTGACCGGCCGATGCTGTTCGCCCTCGTGTTGACCCTGGCCCTCGGCGCCGGTGCCCCCCAGCCCGGCCTGCGACCATTGCCATTGCCGCCGCCACCGATGATCACCTTCCCCGCCGCCGAGGCGCCGGACATCGCCGCACGATCGTGGATGGTCTATTCGGTGGATCACGAGGCCGAACTCGGCTCGAAGGACCCGGACCTCTCGATGCCTCCC
>CAYYIA010000398.1:0-1569 GCA_964471875.1 uncultured Acidimicrobiia bacterium | reverse complement strand
GACACGAAGAGGCGTCACAGCTTCCTAGTGCCTAGCGCCTAGTACCCAGTGCCTAACCAACATGGCTCGCGAGCACAGGATTCGGATTCGCCTCAAGGCGTACGACCACGAGGTGGTCGACGAGTCGGCGCGCAAGATCGCCGAAACCGTTGTGCGCACCCAGGCGAAGGTCAAGGGTCCGGTGCCGCTGCCGACCGAGATCCACCGCTATTGCGTCATCCGTGGCCCGCACGTCCACAAGGACTCCCGGGAGCACTTCGAGATGCGCATCCACAAGCGTGTGCTCGACATCCTCGAGCCGACGCCCAAGACGGTGGACTCGCTCATGCGACTCGACCTGCCGGCCGGGGTGGAAGTGGAGATCAAGACGTGAAGGCGATTCTGGGAGAGAAGCTGGGCATGACCCAGATCTTCGACGCCGATGCGAGGGCCGTTCCGGTCACCGTCATCAAGGCGGGGCCCTGTCGCGTCGTGCAGGTGAAGCGCCTCGAGACCGACGGGTACTCGGCGATCCAGCTGGCCTTCCGCGAGCTGGCGGAGGGTCAGGTGACCAAGCCCGAGGCGGGACACTTCAAGCGCGCCGGTGTGCCGCCGCACCGCCACCTCGTGGAGGTGCGTGTCGACGATCCGGACCTCTACAAGGTCGGCCAGGAGATCGGCGTGGCCGACGTCCTCGCCAAGGGTGGTCTCGCCGATGTGGCCGCCATCAGCCGCGGCAAGGGTTTCCAGGGCGTCATGAAGCGCCACAACTTCGCCGGGCAGGGTGCCAGCCACGGTGCCCACCTGGTGCACCGCGCCCCGGGTTCCATCGGAGCCTGCGCCACGCCGTCACGGGTGTACAAGGGCATGCGGATGCCGGGGCGGATGGGTGGCGAGAAGACGAC
The DNA here is from genome assembly GCA_964471875.1 of uncultured Acidimicrobiia bacterium. GTDB lineage: Bacteria > Actinomycetota > Acidimicrobiia > Spongiisociales > UBA11373 > UBA11373. The sequence continues at coordinate 685 of CAYYIA010000398.1, read as the reverse complement.
GGTGCTCAATCTCGAGATCGTTGAAGTCGATGCCGCTCGGGGTCTGCTGATGCTGCGCGGGGCCGTGCCTGGCGCCAATGGAGCCGTCGTGCTCGTGAGAGAGGCGGTGAAGGCCCTTGGCTAATACCCCGAAGGCTCGTGTCTACGACTCCTCCGGTCGCCAGACCGGTGAGATGACCCTCGACGCCGCCATCTTCGGCATCGAACCCAACGTGTCGGTGATGCACCAGGTGGTCACCGCCCGACTCGCCGCGCAGCGCTCCGGCACGTCGAGCACGAAGACTCGTGGCGAGGTGAGCGGCGGCGGCAAGAAGCCGTGGAAGCAGAAGGGTCTCGGCCGTGCTCGCCAGGGTTCGACCCGCTCTCCGCAGTGGAAGGGCGGTGGTGTCGTGTTCGGCCCCAAGCCCCGCAGCTACGCCCAGCGCACCCCGCGCAAGATGCGCCGCCTGGCACTCGCCAGCGCGCTCTCGTCCCGGGCCGCCGAGGGTGAGGTCCGCGTGGTGGACTCGTTCGCCTGGGAGAAGCCGCATACCCGTTCTGCCGTCGACATGTTGAAGAACATGGGTGTCACCGGCAAGGTGCTGTTCGTGCTCGGTCGCGCCGATCGGATCGCCGAGCGGTCGGTCGGCAACCTGCCGAGCGCCATCGTGCTCCCCGTCGACCAGTTGAACGCCTACGACGTGCT
>CAYYIA010000397.1:0-1575 GCA_964471875.1 uncultured Acidimicrobiia bacterium | reverse complement strand
CGGCGCGCTGGTGGTTCCTCGCCGCCGGCGCCGGCGTCGCCCCGCGCGGCGTGGTGGCCGACCCGATGACCCAGGCCCAGGTGGCGCCCACGATCCTCCGGCTGCTGGGGCTCCCGGCCACGGGGCTCAGTGGGGCGGCACCGGCGGTGGAGCTGGGGGCGCCGTAGGCCCGTCACGCAGGCGGGCCTGTCACCCCGAAGGAGCCGTCACCCCGAGCGTAGCGAGGGGAAGTGCCCTTGCCCATGGGCGGGAATCCTCCCCTCGCTGCGCTCGGGGGGACATCGGCGTAAGGGCAGGGGCCTTCCCCTCGCTGCGCTCGGGGTGACAACCGCTCGGACCAGTGTCGCGTTCGCGACGAGGAACCTCCCTCGGGCCATCCATATTGCCCCATAGAGCAATCCTAGGTATCGTAGAATTGCCCTTTGGAGCAATTCTCGCCAATCTCTGTGCGCTCCATCCGGCCACCGCTCGGGAGGAGCAAGTGTCCAAGTCCTTGGAAATCCAGCAGTTGGACGCCGGCGTCATGCCGTTTCGCGCGCTCAACCCTGGGCCGGACGCCAAGGGTGGGTGGATCGCCGCCGTCATCCATGCCCTCGGCATCCCCGCCCGAACCCTCGCCGCCCGACTCGGCGTCGCCCCAGCCCAGGTCACCCGGGTCCAGCAACGGGAGGCGACCGGCGCCGTCACCCTGGCCTCGCTCCGGCGCGTCGCCGACGCGCTGGAATGCGACGTGGTGTACGCGTTCGTGCCGCGCGGCGGATCATTTGCGGCGATCGTGGAGCGGCAGGCCCGGATCGCCGCGACAGCCCGACTGGCGGAGGTGGAGCAGACGATGCGACTCGAGAACCAGCAGGTGCCACATGTGGAACAGCAGCGGCAGGTCGACGAGCTTGCCGCCGAGCTGGCGCGTTCCCGTCCGGCGTGGATGTGGGATGCACCAGGACGACGCTGAAGGGGCGACACCGATCGAACCGGACGATGCCGATGCGCTGATCCCCGCCGGCATCCGCACGCGCGATGACCTCAACGCCTGGGAACAGGTCGGCATCGCGGCGGCGCGCTCGTGGGCGCTCGACCGACGGCGACCGCTTCCCCTCCCTCGCGTTCTCGACGAGTCCTTCCTGCGCGAGCTCCACCGCCGAATGTTCGGGGCAACCTGGCGTTGGGCGGGGAGCTATCGCCGCACCAATACGAACATCGGTGTGCCCTGGCCCACGATCGTGACGGCGCTGCACGAAGCGATCGCCGATGCCCGCACGTGGATCGACGAGGAGACCTGGTCGCACGAGGAGATGCTCGCACGGTGGCACCACCGGCTGGTCGTGATTCATCCCTTCCCCAACGGCAATGGCCGCTGGAGTCGACTCGCGACGGATCTTCTCGCACGCGCCCGCGCCGTGCCGCTTCCGACGTGGGGGGCGTCCCTTCCCGCGGCGGACACGCGACGGCACTACCTCGAGGCGCTGCGGAGGGCCGATGCAGGCGAGTTCGAGCGGCTGCGAGAGTTTCTGTGGGAGTGAGCGGTGCGCCGGCAGGGGTGACCCCACCCCCCTCCCCCGGGGTCGTGACTCCATG
>CAYYIA010000396.1:0-1584 GCA_964471875.1 uncultured Acidimicrobiia bacterium | reverse complement strand
TTGATCATCCGCGCCACCCAGAACGAGATGATGTCGTACCCGGTGACGAGCACGGCGTTCGGGTAGAAGGTGCGCAGATCGGCGGTGTCCTCCGGCCAGCCCAGCGTGGAAAAGGGGAACAACCCCGATGAGAACCACGTGTCCAAGACGTCCTCGTCCTGACGCAGGTCTGTGGAACCGCACGAGCACTCCGTGGGGGTGGCGACGCTCACCGTGATCTCTCCACAGGCGTCGCAGTACCAGGCCGGTATGCGGTGCCCCCACCAGATCTGGCGAGAGATGGTCCAGTCCCGCAGGTTCTCCATCCAGTGGAAGTAGGTCTTCTCCCATCGCTCCGGGACAAAGCGGATGTCGCCGCGCTTCACCGCCTCGATGGCTGGACCGACCAGCGGCGCCACCCTCACGAACCATTGCTCCGACAGGTAGGGCTCGATCACGGTGTGACACCGCTGGCAGTGGCCGACCGAGTGTTCGTGCGGCTCCACCGCGACGAGCGCACCCTCGGACTCGAGCGCCTCCTTCACGGCGCGGCGGGCATCGAAGCGGTCGAGACCGGCAAAGCGACCACCGTTGGCCTTCACGACACCGGACTCGTCGAGCATGACGATGGTGTCGAGACCGTGACGCTGGCCGATCTCGAAGTCGGTCGGATCGTGAGCCGGCGTCACCTTGACTGCACCGGTGCCGAAGGCCGGGTCGACGGCGTCGTCGGCCACGATGGGGATCTCGCGGCCGACCAGCGGCAGCCGGACCATGGTCCCCACCAGGTGCCGGTAGCGCAGATCGTCGGGATGCACGGCAACTGCGGTGTCGCCGAGCATCGTCTCGGCACGCGTCGTGGCGACCTCGATGCCCCCGGCACCGGCGGCAAAGGGGTACCGGATGTGCACCAACTCGCCCGACTCGTCCTCGTGTTCGACCTCGACGTCACTGATCGCGGTGCGATCCCGGGGACACCAGTTGATGATGCGCTTCCCCCGATAGATCAGGTCCTCGTGGTACAGGTCGACAAAGGTCTTCTTCACCGCTTCGGACAGGCCGGGATCCATGGTGAACCGCTCGCGGCTCCAGTCGGTGGAAAACCCCATACGCCGGATCTGCTGGGTGATGGCGCCTCCCGACTGCGCCTTCCACATCCACACCTGCTCGATGAACCGCTCCCGCCCCAATTCGGTGCGGGTCAGCCCCTCTTTGGCGAGTTCCCGCTCGACGACGATTTGCGTGGCAATGCCGGCGTGGTCCGTCCCCGGCAACCAGAGGGCGGCGTAGCCCTGCATCCGCTTGCGTCGGATGATGAGATCCTGGATCGACTGGTCGAGAGCATGGCCCATGTGCAGCGAACCGGTGACGTTGGGCGGCGGGATGACGATGCAGAAGGGCTCGCCGTCCGGATTGACCTCAGGCCGAAAGACCCCGGCCTGCTCCCACCGGGCATACCAATCGGCCTCGACGCGCTGCGGGTCGTACGCCTGGTCCATCGGTGTCCTGCCTCATGGTGGGAGGAGTGTAGATCGGGCGGGAGGGGCACTTGGCAATTGGCAATTGGCAATTGGCGATTGGCGATTGGCAATTGGCAATTGGCAA
>CAYYIA010000395.1:0-1587 GCA_964471875.1 uncultured Acidimicrobiia bacterium | reverse complement strand
GTGGTGGCGGCGAGACCGGACTCGTGCTGGGCGGCGATGAAGCCGGCCACCGCGGCCGCATCGGGAGTGCGGGTTCCGAGATGGGCCAGGTACTGGCGGAGGTCTCGTCGATAGGCCGTGACCGTGGCGGCGGCGAGGCCGCGTTCGGCGCGCAGCGACGCCAGGTAGTCCTCGGTGAGTGCTGTGAGTGCCGCCCCTGCGGCGGTCATCAGGCTCGTTCCGCGATGCGGGAGCGAGCCGGCGCCGGGGCAGGAACCGACCTATGGCGTGCCGCGGCCGCCTCGAGGAACCCCGCAAACAGCGGATGGGGGGCATCGGGACGGGACTTGAACTCGGGGTGGAACTGCGACGCGACGAAGTACGGATGGTCGGCGAGCTCGATGATCTCGATGAGCTGGTCATCGGGCGACACCCCTGCGATCACCAGCCCGGCCTCGACGAGTTCCTTGCGGTAGCGGTTGTTGACCTCGTAACGGTGGCGATGGCGCTCGTAGATGATCGGTTCGCCGTAGAGGCGGCGGGAGTGGGTGCCCGGGGTGAGCTTGGCGGCGTAGAGCCCGAGGCGCATGGTTCCACCGAGGTCTTCCACCGCGTGCTGGGACTCGAGCAGGTCGATCACGGGATGCGGCGTGAGCGGATCGAACTCGCTCGAGTTGGCGTCGGGCATGCCGAGATGCGACCTGGCGAACTCGATCACGGCGCACTGCAGGCCGAGGCACAGGCCGAGGAACGGGATTCGCTGCTCCCGAGCGTGTCGCACCGCCTGAATCTTGCCTTCGATCCCCCGCACACCGAAGCCGCCGGGCACCACGATGCCGTCGAAACCCTCGAGGCGTCCGGCGCCGAGCATGCCCTCGAGTTCGTCGCTCGGAACCCAGTGCAGGTCGAGGGTGACCCCATTGGCGAAGGCGCCATGCCGCAGCGCCTCGACCACCGACAGGTAGGCGTCGGGAAGGGTGATGTACTTGCCGACCAGGGCGATGGAGACCTTCTCGGTGGTTCGTTTCATGCGGTCCACCATGTCACGCCATGGGCCGAGATCCGGTTGCGGCGCCTCGATGCCGAGCTTGCGGCAGACGACGTCGTCGAGGCCGCCGGCGTGGAGGATGAGGGGAACCTCGTACACGTTGGCGGCATCGGGGGCGTTGATCACCGCGGCCAACGGAACGTCGCAGAACAGACTGATCTTGCGCCGCTCGGCTTCGTCGATGGGCCGGTCCGACCTGACCACGATGGCATCGGGCTGGATGCCGCGGCTGCGGAGTTCGGCGACGCTGTGTTGCGTCGGCTTGGTCTTCAGTTCCTCTGATGGGCCGATGTACGGCGCCAGGGTCACGTGGATGAAGACCGCGGAGTCGTGGCCGACCTCGTTGCGCAGTTGCCGCACGGCTTCGAGGAACGGAAGGATTTCGATGTCGCCCACCGTGCCGCCGATCTCGGTGATCACCACGTCGGCTTCGGTGCGCTGGCCGAGGCGCTTGATGCGGCTCTTGATCTCGTTGGTGATGTGCGGGATCACCTGCACGGTGCCGCCGAGGTAGTCGCCCCTGCGCTCCTTCTGGATCACGGCCTGATATACGGAACCGG
>CAYYIA010000394.1:0-1602 GCA_964471875.1 uncultured Acidimicrobiia bacterium | reverse complement strand
GCCTTGCAGGAGGACCGGGAACGCATCGCCCGCGATCTTCACGACTCGATCATCCAGGATCTCTTCGCCATCGGGCTCAGCCTGCAGACCGCCATGGGGCACATCGACCACGACGGCGAGACGGTGCGAACCCGCATGAGCGACGCCGTCGACCGCCTCGACGGAACCATCGGCTCGCTGCGGCGATACATCTTCGACCTCCGCCCGCCCGTGTGGGCACGACCGAGCCTTTCGGCCGAGATCCGGCGTCTCGTGACCGACCTCGCCGAGCCGTATGGGATCGACATCGGCATCGACATCGATTGTCCCCCTGACACCCCAGAGGCGCCGCTGACCGACCACATCGTCGCCGTGGTCAAGGAATCGGTGAGCAACGCGCTCCGCCACGCCCACGCCGCCACCATCGACGTCAGGGTGGCCTGCGACGGCGATCGGGTGTTGGTCAACATCGCCGACGACGGAGCGGGGTTCGATGCGGACGGCGAGCACGGTGGACTCGGCCTGCGCAACCTCGCCCGACGGGTTGCCGCCGTGGGCGGCGAATACGTCCTCGACACCGCTCCCGGCAACGGGACCGTCGTGACTGTGTGGTTCCCGCTGACCTAGGACCGTCACCCGTAGGGACCGGCGACCCTGTCGAGGCCCTGCCCAGCCAGAGAGAATGTGGCCATGAACTTCGCCTTCGATTTCGACGGGACCCACGAAGCCGACAAGTCCATCCTCGGGGGCAAGGGGGCCGGACTGGCCACGATGACCCGCCTCGGACTGCCGGTGCCGCCCGGGTTCACCCTCACCACTGACGCCTGCCGCCAGGCTCTCGCCGAGGGTGCGTTGCCCGCGGAGGTCTGGGATCAAACCGTTGCCGCCATCCACCGCCTGGAAGAGCGGACCGGACGCTCGCTGGACGACCCGAACGGCACGCCACTGCTGCTCTCGGTCCGATCGGGCGCGAAGTTCTCCATGCCGGGGATGATGGACACGATCATGAACCTCGGCGCCACCGGGCCGATGATCGAGCGGCTCGCAGCCTGGTCGGGCAGTGAGCACTTCGCCCGCGATGCCGCCCGACGATTCGTCCAGACCTACGGCAAGGTGGTGCTCGGCGTCGACGCCATGGTCTTCGAGCGCATCCTCACCGAGCTCCGCGAGCGCCGCGGGGCCACCGACGACGCCGGCCTCAGCGCCGACGACCTCGAGGAGGCGCGGGAGCGCTTCACCGCGGCCATCACGGCGACGGGCGCGGTCATCCCCGCCGATCCGCTCGAGCAGGTGCGGGCGGCGATCTGGGCGGTGTTCGGGTCGTGGAACAACCGCCGCGCCCGCGACTACCGCAGGCTCAACGACATCAGCGACGACCTCGGCACCGCCTGCAACATCCAGATGATGGTGTTCGGAAACCTCGGTGACGACTCGGGCACCGGAGTGTGCTTCACCCGCGACCCGGACACCGGAGCGCGCATCGCGTACGGCGACTTCCTGGTCAACGCTCAGGGCGAGGATGTCGTCGCCGGCATCCGCAACACCCAAACCATTGCCGACCTGGCCGTCGCCTTCCCGGAGCGCCATGCCGAATTGAGCGGGGTCATGGCGACGCTCGAGGGC
>CAYYIA010000393.1:0-1603 GCA_964471875.1 uncultured Acidimicrobiia bacterium | reverse complement strand
CGGCGGCGTACTCGTGGTTTCCGCCGGATTCCTGGCCACGGTGAATCCCGATGGCAGCATCGGCGAGGTCGTGCCGATCCCCGACGACCTGATCGACGGTGAGTGGATCGTGTACAACCAGTGCGAGCTCGATGAGGAGGGCGAGTGTGCTGTCGGGCCGCCGAGCACCACGACTTCGCTGCCGACACCCACCCCGCCACCTCCGACCGTCGCGGTGACCACGACGACCCCCGTCGACACGACGACCCATCCACCGGCCCCGGCGACCGCACTGGTGTTGGGCGGCTCGAGTGCCCAGCTCGACCCGGTGTGCAGCCGCACCTATCGGGCGACCTTTGTCGATGCCAACGGGGCGGTGGTGAACCTCGATGCCACGGTGGTGACCTTTGCCGTCGTCGGTGGGGGAGGCTCCGTGGTCTTCAGCGGCGGGCAGACCGCGGTCGCTTCAGACGGCGTCGCCTTCAAGTCGGTGTCCGGAGGCGACAACGGAGTGGTGCGTCTGCAAGCGAGTGGCGGAGGCTTGAGTTCCAACGTGATCGAGTTCAATGTCGTTCCCCCGGGAGGGTGTGGCTAGGCCGTCCGATCGCCCGGCCTCGGCGAGACGCCCGGACTATGGTTTGTCCCGTTGGCTCTCCGACGGTGGTCGCTCACCGCCCGAGCCCACGAGGGGGTGGCACGTGATCGTGTCTATGGGTCGCAGATTCGCCAGCACGCTCGTCGTGTTGCTGGTCCTCGCCACGGCGGCGTGCTCGGGTGGCGGCCCGGCTACCGAGGTTCCCGAGGCAACGGCGGCGTTGCGGGTTCTTGCCGGGACCGTCGAGGTGCAGCCACCGTCGGCCGAGTTCTCCCTGGCGGTGGATGGGCAGACGGTCGAGGAGGGCTTCACCATCCGCACCGGCGCCGATGGCCGCGCCGCCATCGAGTACTTCGACGGCAGCATCACCCGGCTGGATGAGAACACCACGTTCACCATCGTCACGCTGCGGATTCTCGACAACGATGATCAGTCGAAGGTTATCGAGGGCGAGCAGTCGGAGGGCAGCACCTACAGCCGGGTCACCACCCTCACCGACTCCGCCAGCCGATTCGAGGTGACCACCCCCACTGCCACAGCCTCGGTGCAGGGGACCGTGTATGCGCTCTACTTCAACCCGGATGGCTCTACGGGCGTGGTGGTCTTCGAGGGGTCGGTCGTGGTCTCGTCGGTCCCCGTGGGTGCGGGCTTCATGGTGACCGCGTTTGCCGATGGGACGACCAGCGATCCGGTTCCGATTCCCGATGACCTCGTCTTCAGCGACTGGATCGTGTTCAACTGCGAAGAGGATGGCGGGATCGTCGACGACGAGGGCAACTGCGTCCTCGGCACCGGCGCGGTCACGACCACCGTCGTCGCCGGTCCGGACACCACCAGCGCAGGCACCACGACGACATCGGCGGACCCCGCGACCACGACCACGACGGTCGCGACGCCGGTGCCGGCCGTGGTGACCACCACGACGACGACGGCGCCTCCGACCACGACGACGACGGCGCCTCCGACCACGACGACGACGGAGCCTCCGACCACGACGACGACGACGGAGCCTCCGACCACGACGACCAC
>CAYYIA010000392.1:0-1609 GCA_964471875.1 uncultured Acidimicrobiia bacterium | reverse complement strand
CCAGGCGGAAGTTCACCCAGTCGTAGACCATGGCCGAGAGGGCGGCACCGGCGGCGAGCATCGGCAGATCACCAGCGGTCACAGGCCCTGACGGGAGAAACGGCACGAACACGGCGATACCCACCGCTGCCGAGAGCACCAACTGCCCGAAGTTGACCGCAGGCCGCCGCCACCCACGCTGACGGAGGTCCTCGGGGTGAAAGGCAGCGATCGCCGCCATGAGGGTGACCGCCAGCACGGCGCTACCACGACCGAACACCACCGCAGCGGTGAACCCGGCCATGATCGAGCCCGAGACGAAGAGCCGATCACTCACCTCCACCGAGAACAACTCGAGCGCCACGAAAGAGGCGGCGAGCATCCCCCACAACCACAGCGGATCCGGCATGTCCTGGATCACCGCGAGAACCGCAATGGTGGCGACGCCGAGCGCGGCCAGGCTGCCGGCGAGGATCGTTCCGCTGCGTTTCTGGGGGTGCATGGTGTTTCGGTAGTGGGGTTGCCCGGGTGCTATTCGATCAGCCGACCCGCCAGCTCACAATGAACGGCAGGTCCCATCGACTCGCATTCCCACGGTCTGCCACATGTCACCTACCGCTTCCCTTCATAAGGGGCTCGGCGCCTTCCCTAGTCCGGCGCCGGCATGGATTCGCTTCGCTCTCTTTCGAGGGCCTAGCCGTACGGTGACCCGGGCAACCCCTGGGGGTCGCGTGTCCGATATTGCTTCGGCACGCTCCGACCCCACCTGAATTTGTCAGGCAGGCCGGGATGACCCCTTTTCACTACCTCGTCCGGACTAGTCCGGACAACACAAAGCGGACGCACCCCTGCATACGCAGGGAGACGTCCGCCCAAGGGGAGGCTAGCGCAATCGATGCCGGTGGGAAGCGATTTCGCGACCTCCAATGCGGCCATGACACTCGGTATCCGCCGTGACTACGCTTCGTGGTGGGCGGTCGAGTGGTAGCCGTGCGGTCTCGGGGAGTCGGATCGTGAACATCCAGGAAATCGAAGAGACCCTGTCCCGACTTCCGTCGGTGAATGCGGTCCGCATCGCCGCCCATCGCGACGAGATCCGCGAAGTCCACGTCCTCGCCGCCCCCGACAAGGCTCCGAAGCAGGTGGTCCGCGACGTCCAGACCCTGGCGCTGGCCCGCTTCGGCATCACCATCGATCGCAGGACCATCTCGGTCGTCCAGATCGGCCCCGAGCGCCTCGATCCGGGTGACGACCGCCCCGCCATCAAAGGGGTGCACGAGATCCCCGAGGGCACCCGCACCACCGTCGTGGTCACCCTCGCCTGGCACGGCGAGGATTACGTCGGCACCGCCACCGGCCCGGCCGCCCCGACGGCGCGGGCCCGTCTCGTCGGCGAAGCCGCGGTGCGTGCCGTCGAATCGCTCCTCCACGGTGATGCCCTCGCCCTCGACTCGGTGGGGGCACCGGTGATCGGAATGCGCACCGTGATCGTCGTGGTGATCGTCTCCACCGGCGAACGCGGTGAGGAAGTCGCCGTCGGCTCGGCGATCAGCAACGGCGACGACTCGGAGGCGACGGTGCGGGCCGTGCTCGACGCGCTCAATCGAAGGATCACGAGGCCGGACTGAGA
>CAYYIA010000391.1:0-1613 GCA_964471875.1 uncultured Acidimicrobiia bacterium | reverse complement strand
TCCAGCGTCTCATCGACGAGCTTTCCCGTTTGCCCGGGATCGGGCAGAAGTCGGCACAGCGCCTGGCGTTTCATCTGCTCACCGTGGAGGAGGTCGACGCGCGGCGCCTTGCCGAGGCGATCGTGACGATGCGGGAACAGGTTCGGTTGTGTCAGCGCTGCTTCAACGTCACCGACTCGGCAGAGTGTTCGATCTGTCGTGACCTGCGCCGGGATACCTCGCTGGTGTGCGTGGTCGAGCGGGCACAGGACATCGTGGTGGTGGAGAAGACGGGCGAGTTCCGCGGTCGCTATCACGTGCTCGGCGGGGCGATCTCGCCGATCGAGGGGATCGGGCCCGAGCAACTGCGCATGCGTGAGCTGGTGGCCCGTACCGCTGCCGAAGAGGTCAAAGAGGTCATCGTCGCCACCAACCCCACGGTGGAGGGTGACACCACGGCGCTGTACATCGCCCGGATCCTCAAGCCGCTCGGGGTGCGGGTGAGCCGACTGGCGAGCGGTCTCCCGGTGGGTGGCGACCTCGACTACGCCGACGAGATCACCCTGGGGAGAGCCCTGTCGGGCCGTCGCGACCTGTGAGCGCCGGGGTCCTCAAGGTCTTCCTGGTCTCGGGGTATCACACCGGCTCACATCGTTCCTGGGCGGAGGGATACGCCGCCTCGAGCCGCCACGACGTCCACCTGGTGACGCTGCCGGGGGCGTTCTGGAAGTGGCGGCTCACCGGAGGGTTCGTCACGCTGGCGGAACGGGTCGCCGAGTTGGCGTCGCGGGTGGGGGACCCCGACGTGATCCTCACCACGTCGATGGTCGATGTCGCCGGGTTGCGGGGGATGTTGGGAACGCTGGGCACGGTGCCGGTGGCGCTGTACCTACACGAGAACCAGATCACCTACCCGGCCACGGGGCGCACCCGGGTGGAGCAAGGCCACGGTCTGGTCACCTGGACCTCGCTGCTGGCCGGGGACGCGGTGGCGTTCAACTCGGAGTTCCACCGCGAGACGCTGTTCGCGGCGCTGCCGGGGTTCCTTCGTTCGTTCCCCGACGAATCGCAGGCGCATCGTCTTGCCGAGGTCGAGGCGAAGTCGGTGGTGCTTCCGGTGGGATGCGACCTGGTGTCGCTCGCCACCGGTCCCAAGGTGGAGCCGCCGTTGGTGCTGTGGAACCACCGCTGGGACGACGACAAGGACCCGGTGATGTTCCTGGACCTGATGGCACGCCTCGACACCACCGGGAGTGAGTTCGCGGTAGCGCTCGCCGGGGAGCGGTTCGTCGATCAACGGGACCGCCTGGATGGTGCGGTGGGGGCGCTGGGTTCACGGGTGGTGCTCGATGGCCATCTCAGCCGCGACGAGTACGAGGCGGTGTTGGCGGCGTCATCGATCGTGGTGAGCACGGCACTGCAGGAGTTCTTCGGGATCTCCGTGGTCGAAGCGATCCACGCCGGTGCGTTCCCGGTGCTGCCCGACCGCCTGGTGTACCGCGAGCGCATCCCCGAACCGCTGCATGCACGCTGTCTCTACACCTCGCCCAACCACGCGGTGCGTCTCCTCAGCGAGGCGTTGGCCCTGCTGCACCGCCTCCAGTGTCTCCCGGAACGACCGGTAGGCCTTGAAC
>CAYYIA010000390.1:0-1626 GCA_964471875.1 uncultured Acidimicrobiia bacterium | reverse complement strand
GATGGGAACGCGTGCTGTCGTGGACCTCTGGGGAGGGTCAGGTATACCCCTCGACCCTCCTCGGGGAAGGCGACAACACGGGCTCGGTGAACGATGTCGCCGTCGGACCCGATGGTGTGCTGTGGGTGACCACGGCAAACACCGTCGCCCGCTATGACGGCAGCGAATGGTCGTGGTGGGGCAACGGCGCCGGCTTCCCCGAATCTCAGTACCCGTACTGGCCGGAGTCGGTCGGCATCGGGGCCGACGGCACCGTGTGGGTGTCCCACGGCAGCGGCATGCTCCGCTTCGACGGCGAGACCTGGACGGAGGTCGACCCCGGCTCCAGCCAACCCAAGGGGATCGTGGTGGCACCCGACGGGCGAGTGATCGTGGACACCTGGGCCGACGGCCTCAGCGTGTTCGATGGATCCTGGACCACGATGACCGCTGCCAACAGCCCGCTGCTGACCGATCGCACCCGGGCTGCCTTCGTCGACGGAAGAGGGCGCCTGTGGGTCGGCACCACCTGGGGGGTGACGGTCATCGACGGCGACAACGCGGTGACCTACACCATGGCCACCAGCGGTCTCGCAGGCAATTGCGTCGACGCCATCTGGGTCGACGGCGACGGACCCGAACTGCCCGAACTCACCGAAACCGTCACCGGGAGCCTCGCCGGATCGGTGACGCTCCTCGGGGCGCCGCATGCCAACCGACGTGTCGTCGTGTGCAGCGAGCAACCGAGCCCGATCTACTCGGGTGAGCACCCCTGCGAGGGCTACCCCGTCGGCATGGTGGCGGTCACCGACGAGGAAGGGCGGTTCCTGCTCTCCGACGTCCCCATCGGGGACTACGACATCGCATGGGAGGTCGAGGAAGGTTCGTGGAAGTTCCACCTGATCGGCGGGGAACTCCCGGCGGTGCGGGCAGGGGAGCTCACGACCCTGGAACCGGTCGAACTCGGCGGCGACTGACCACCGACTACTCGCGTTCCTCCGCCGGCAGCGCGAGGAAGTTGGTCTCGCGGCTCGCCAGGAACTCGTCTCCGGCGAACAGCCTTGGCGGCCGCGGCGCCAGCCACGGCAGGCGCGCCACCCGATAGCCGCTCGCAGCGAGCACCTGCAGCAGTTCGGCGCGACCTGCCGGGTCGTTGCTCTCGAAGATCACGGGGGGGCGAAGGGTGCGCAGCGTGATCGCAGCCCCGCGCAGCACCTCCGCTTCGAATCCCTCGGTGTCGATCTTCACCAGGAGCCGGCGTCCGGTGAACCTGGGCAGGTAGTCGTCCAGGGTGGCCACCGACACCCGGCGCGACACCATCTCGCCGCCCGAACCAAGTCGCCCCTGGACGCCGGGGTCGATCGACCCCATCCAGGTCTCGTCTTCGGGAAACACCAGGTCGGCGGATCCGGCGGCCGCTCCCAACGCCACCGATTCGAGAGCCGGAACGACCCCGTTGAGGGAGCACGCCTCCCGGAAGTAGCCGTGGCAGGCCGGGTTGGGCTCGAAGGAGATCGTGGGTATGCCGTGGGCAAGAAACACCAGGGAGTGCGACCCGTACGACGCCCCGATGTCGAGCATCACCTCGGGAGGCGTCGGGGAGGCGACGAGCGCGGCGTAGGTTCGCTTCACGGCCAGGTCGTGCCC
>CAYYIA010000389.1:0-1634 GCA_964471875.1 uncultured Acidimicrobiia bacterium | reverse complement strand
GCTGGTGCGCCGCTGCCGCCGCCTCGTCGAGGTCGCCGGGGTCGGCGCCGTCGTGGACGATCGCTCGCTCCCCGGCGCCGGTTCGGTCCCGGGCCGTGGGATCCCGGGGCCGGTGGTGGCCATCCCCGGAGGTGACGACATCCGCAGACGCCTCCTCGCCGCCGAGCCACCGATCGTCGTCCGCCTCGACAAGGACCGCGTCGTCGTCGACCTGCGTGCCGTGGATCCGACCGACGATGCCTTCGTGGCAGGAGCGCTCTCCGCAGCATGCCGGTGATCGCCACCGCCGGTCACGTCGATCACGGCAAGTCGACACTGGTGCGCGCCCTCACCGGACGCGACCCCGACCGCTGGGAGGAGGAGCAGCGCCGCGGGTTGACCATCGACCTCGGCTTTGCCTGGACCGATCTCGGGGGACGCCAGGTCGGCTTCGTCGATGTCCCCGGGCACGAACGGTTCATCAAGAACATGCTCGCCGGGGTGGATGGTGTGGACGCGGCGCTCTTCGTGGTCGCCGCCGACGAGGGTTGGATGCCGCAGTCGGAGGAGCATCTCGCCGTGCTCGACCTCATCGGGGTGACCCGGGCCGTGGTCGCCCTCACCCGGGTCGATCTGGTCGACACCGACGGGGCGGAACTCGCCGCCCTCGAGGTCGCCGACCGACTCGAGGGCACGTCGCTCGCCGGAGCGGAGGTGGTGGCGGTCTCGGCCCCGACCGGTCTCGGCATGGATCGGTTGCGCGAGGCGCTGGCCGGACTTCTCGGCGCCGCCGTGGATCACGGCCGACCCCGTCTGTGGATCGACCGCTCGTTCACCATTGGTGGCGCCGGCACCGTGGTCACGGGGACCCTCATCGGTGGTTCGATCACCGTCGGCGACACACTGGTCGCCTTCCCGGCGGGGGTCGAGGTACGGGTACGCGGCCTGCAGACCCACGAACACGCCGTGGAGCGCATCGGTCCAGGCAACCGCGCCGCGGTGAACCTGAGCGGGATCGACCGCGACGCCCTGGAGCGCGGCGCCATGCTCGGTCTCTCCGGACAATGGCGCACCACCACCCGCCTGCTCGCCGATCTGCGCACGGTGCGCTCCCTCGACGATGCCGTCTCCGACCGGGGCTCATTCCACGTTCACATCGGCAGTGGTGCCCATCCCGCCCGGATCTCGCTCCTCGAGGGCGGCGACCTCCGCGGCCGCGGAGCGGCGCTCATCACCCTCGACGCTCCGGTGGTGGCGGCCGTCGGCGACCACGTCATCCTGCGAGAGGTGGGGCGCCGCTCGGTCGTTGCCGGAGGAGTGGTGCTCGACCCGCAACCGTCGCCCCGACGCAAGGAGGTGATCGCCTCGCTCGACCGTCTGCGAGGCGCCGCGGATCCCGATGCCCGCGCCGCCGCCCTTCTCGACGTACGCGGGGTGGCACCACGATCCGAACTCGCCGCCGACAGCGGAGGCGGCAGCACCCTCGGAGCCATCGCTGACGGCGACACCATCGTCTCGCCGGAGGCGGCCGCCCGCTTCGAAGAGATGGCCACCGCCGCGGTGGAGGCCCACCACGCCGCCAACCCGCTGCGACCGGGGATGCCGTTGCCGGCGCTGGCCAGCGCCCGTGGGATCTCCGCCGGTCTCACCGAGGC
>CAYYIA010000388.1:0-1634 GCA_964471875.1 uncultured Acidimicrobiia bacterium | reverse complement strand
CGGCCTGCGGATGAACCACAACTACATCCGTCCCGGTGGCGTCGCTGCGGATCTCCCCGATGGCTGGGAGGACGACGTCGACGGGATCATCGCCGGGGTGCTGCGTGGGTTAGTCGATTACGAGACCCTGCTGCTCGACAACCCGATCTTCCTGGAGCGCACCAAGGGCATCGGCGTCCTCGCCCCCGAGGAGATCCGGGCGTACGGCGTCACCGGGCCCATGGCGCGGGCGTCGGGTGTGGGGTACGACGTGCGCAAGGCGTTCCCCTACTCGGGCATCGAGCAGTACGACTTCGACGTGCCGGTCTTCACCGGTGGCGACGTGTACGACCGCTTCCTGGTGCGCTTCGAGGAGATCCGCCAGTCGCTGCGGATCGTGAAGCAGGTCCGCGACACCATGCCCCGGGGCGACTACCGCACCGACGATCGCAAGGTGACCCCGCCCCCGCGAGCCCGCATCGATCAGTCGATGGAGGCGCTCATCCACCACTTCAAGATCTTCACCGAGGGCTTCAAGGTGCCGGCGGGCGAGACCTATCAGGCCGTCGAGTCCGCCCGCGGCGAGTTGGGGATGTATCTCGTCTCCAATGGCGGCCACAAGCCGTGGCGACTCCACGTGCGCGGCCCCTCGTTCGCCCACGTCCAGGTGCTCCCGGCCATGCTCGCCGACTCGCTCATCGCCGACACCATCGCCGCCCTGGCTTCGGCGGACACGCTGATGGGGGATGTGGATAGATGACGTCACCAGTCTCCAGTCTCCAGTCGCCAGTCAGAAGCCGACAGCTGATAGTTGGCGTATCACGCATTGCGCATTGCGCATTGCGTGTTTCTTGCCAATTGCCAATTGCCAATTGCCAATTGCGGGTCCCCTCATGACCTGGCCTCCTGCCACCCTCGCCCGGGCCCGCGACATCATCTCGCGCTACCCGGAGCCGCGCTCGGCGGTGATGCCGTTGCTCTACGTCGCCATGCGAGAGGACGGCCGTCTCACCGATGAGGGGATGCGGCAGGTGGCGGAACTCACCGGGATGACCGCGGTGCAGGTCGAATCCGTGGCCTCGTTCTACTCGATGTACAAGCGCCACCTGGGTTCTCACGTGGTGTCGGTGTGCACCTCGATCTCGTGTCACCTGCTGGGAGGCCGTGAGGTGCTTGCCGCGGTGAGCGACGCCACCGGGGTGCCTGCCGGGGAGACCGCGGCCGATGGTTCGGTGACCATCGAGTCGGTGGAGTGCATCGGTGCCTGCGGCGGGGCGCCGGCGGTGCAGGTGGACTACGAGTTGGTCGAAGGGGTTACCCCGGAGAAGGCTGACGCCATGTGTCGGTGGCTGATGACCACCCATCCCGCGGTGGTGCACGGCGACGACCTGCAGACCCGCTTTGGTGGTCGGCGCTCATTCCCTGCCGGCCCGGCGGATCCCGTCGGGGCGGTGGGACCGTATCCAGCCTTTGGGCCGCTCGGCACCACGGGAGGCGGATCGTGACCGATCGCATCCTCACCGTGCGCATGGAGGCCCACCCCACCGACTCGCACACGATCGGGCGCTACCAGGCAACCGGCGGGTACGCCGCGCTGCGCAAGGCGCTGGCGATGAAGCCCGAGGAGATCGTCGCCGAGGTGAAGGCCGCCAACC
>CAYYIA010000387.1:0-1637 GCA_964471875.1 uncultured Acidimicrobiia bacterium | reverse complement strand
CGCCGACTTCCTGGCCTTCAGCGCCCACAAGATGCTCGGCCCCACCGGCATCGGTGCCCTGTGGGGTCGTCGCGACCGACTCGAGGAGATGGAACCCGCCGAAGGCGGTGGGGAGATGATCCGCGACGTCCAACTCCACTCGTCGACCTGGGCCGAACTCCCGCACAAGTTCGAGGCCGGCACCCCGCCCATCGCCGAAGCCGTGGGTTTCGGCGCCGCGGTCGATTATCTGTCCGCGGTGGGAATGGACCGGGTGCGCGACCACGAGCGCGAGATCACCCGGTATGCCCTCGACCGCCTGGCGGAGATCCCCGACCTCACCGTCTACGGACCCGACGACACCGCGGCGCGCGGAGGTGCGGTGTCGTTCACCCTCGCGGACATCCATCCGCACGACCTGGCGACCATTCTCGATCAGTCGGGAGTGGCGGTTCGTGCCGGTCACCACTGCGCCAAGCCCCTCATGCGAGTTCTGGATGTACCCGCGACCGCCCGGGCGTCGTTCTACCTCTACAACGTCCCCGGCGAGGTCGATGTGCTCGTCGCCGCACTCCACGAAGCCCGGAGGCTGTTCGGTGTCGCTTGACGAGCTCTACCGCCAGGTGATCCTCGATCACTACCGCAACCCGCGTCGCTCGGGCGCGCTGCCATCGCCCGATGCCCACGCCGACGGCAACAACCCTCTGTGCGGTGACGAGATCGCTCTCGATCTCGCCCTTCGTGATGGTCGGGTCCTCGACGTTGCGATCACCGGACGCGGTTGCGCCATCAGTCAGGCCTCGGCTTCGATGATGGCGGAGCGCATCGTGGGCAAGACCGTCTCCGAGATCGACGCCCTCACCCACCAGGTGAAGCGCCTGCTCGACATCGAAGAGGGCGATGCCGGGCTCGACCCCGAGCGCCCGGGCGCCGTCCTCGGCGACATCGAGTCCCTCGCCGGGGTTCGTCGCTTCCCGGTGCGGGTCAAATGCGCCGACCTGGCCTGGACCACGCTCACCGAGGCTCTCGCCTCGCACACCGGCAACCAGCAGTGAGTGCAACCCCCGAGCCTGCACCGGGGTTGAACCGAGGCATGACGACCAGCCGTACCGCCTCCGCCCTGACCGCTCACGGCACCCACAAGGATGCCTTCACCCTCGCCGACTGGGGCCTCCTCGGGGGCATCGCGCTCATCTGGGGATCGTCGTTTCTCTTCATGGCCATCGGACTCGATGCCTTTCAGCCGGGAGTCGTCACCCTGGCACGCCTCGTGCTCGGCGCCGGCGCCCTCGCGCTCGTGCCCGCGGCACGGCGTCCCATCGACCCGGTGGATCGCACCCGAGTGGCTGCCCTCGGAATCATCTGGATGGCGATCCCGCTCTCGCTGTTCCCGATCGCCCAGCAGTGGATCGACTCATCCGTGGCGGGCATGATCAACGGGGCGATGCCCATCTTCGCCGCCGCCTGGTCGGCCTACCTGCTGCGCCGCCTCCCCGGCTGGCGTCAGCTCATCGGTATCGGCGTGGGCTTCCTCGGCATCGTGCTCGTCGCCCTGCCCGAGCTCCAGGCCAGCGCGGATACGGCCATCGGGGCCCTCGTGGCGCTCTTCGCGGTGACGTTCTACGGGC
The DNA here is from genome assembly GCA_964471875.1 of uncultured Acidimicrobiia bacterium. GTDB lineage: Bacteria > Actinomycetota > Acidimicrobiia > Spongiisociales > UBA11373 > UBA11373. The sequence continues at coordinate 30 of CAYYIA010000387.1, read as the reverse complement.
TGGCCACGAACCTCGCGGTGCCGCTGCAGC
>CAYYIA010000386.1:0-1640 GCA_964471875.1 uncultured Acidimicrobiia bacterium | reverse complement strand
AGCACGACGCCCACCTCTACTTCAAGCGGGCCAAGACCGATGAGCTGCTCTTCGGGTCACCGGCGGAACACCGGGCGAAGTTGGCGAGTGCGCTCGGGATTTGATGGGTCCGGGGCGCGCAAGGTCCCGTCGCGTGCCTCAGAGCTTGCAGCGATGAAGTCCTGCAGCTGGCAGCCCGGTGAGACCTACCGCGGGGCTGCAAGCTGTCAGCTGCAAGCCTTGCTCGCCGCGCTAGCCCTCGGCCGGAGTCATGGCCACCAGGGTTGCCGCGATCTCCGTGATGGTTTCCGGCGGGAGCTCTCCGGAGGTCCGCCCGGCGACCAAGCCATCGGGGGTGACGAACACCCAGAAGGGGAACGCGTCGAGTCCGAAGGCAGAGGCGACGGCGTAGTTGGTGTCATCCACGATCGTGGGCACGTTCCATTCCTCACCCTCGAGCCACTCCGACGGTGGGAAGTTCACCCGGGTCGAGGACGTCGACGTGGCGACGGCGATGAGGTCGAGCCCTTCAGGGAGGTTGCCTGCCTCGACCCAGTCCCGGACGACCGGCACCTCTGCCTGGCAGTGCGAGCACCAGTGAGCCAGGAAGATGATGATCTTCGGCCTTCCATCGCTGGCGATGCGCACCTCAGTGCCATCGAAGTCGGCCCCGACCACTTCGGGTATGGCGAATCCGAGGGCAGGGTCGGCTCCATCCATAGCCGCGGGGAGCGCGGTGCCCGTGATATCCGGAGTTCCGAACTCGCCTTCCTCGCTGACGCCCTGGGTGTCCATGGTGAGGATGACCGTGGCAATGAGAGCGATGACGCCGATGCCGATCAGCACAGGGAGCAGAGGGAACTTCTTGGGCGCCTGCGTGGTCATGCGGTCAGGTCCTCCGATTGGTGGGTGGCGTCGATAGGGTCGGCGGCTGTCGGCGTCGCGCCACGGTCGAGCAGCAGCACGGTCACGATCACGGAGAAGCACACGAACGCCATGAAGGCGATCGACACGAGATCGAACTTCCAGACCCATACCTGGGTGCACGGGATCTGCAGGCTGCACTCACCCACCTGGAGATCCGGGAACCGCTCCACGGCGTAGTGGTACACCGAAATGATCCCGCCAGGGATGGCAAGCGCAAGCGCATACCGGCGGATGGCGTATTCGCGTCGAACCATCGCGATGCCGAGGATCATGACCAGTGGGTACATGGCGATGCGCTGATACCAGCAGTACTCACAGGGTGGGAACCCCGCCACCTCCGAGTAGTAGAGACTGCCCAGCATGGCGATGGTCGCCATGACCCAGGCGAGGCGAAGCCCCTGCCCGGCCACCGAGAGCCGGATCGACTCGTAGAGCCTGCGAGCGCGCTGCGAGACCACGGCCACGAGACGGACCACCCACACCGCGACGACGCACGCCAGGAGGATCAGGGCACCGATGGCGAGGAAGGTGGAAACTTGGTCGATCGTCATGGGCGGATGCAGGGTACCGTGGTCGGCGAGGAGGTGGTTTCACCTGGTGCTCGTGCGTTCGGGCCAACGGGTCGAGATCGGGGGCTGGTATCTCGACACCCATGGACACCCGGTGGTGTTGCGGAGCGGCGACCCGGCCCCCATTTGTCCCCGAATCGGCCCGGCCGCGGTGATGTGGCGGTT
>CAYYIA010000385.1:0-1647 GCA_964471875.1 uncultured Acidimicrobiia bacterium | reverse complement strand
GGTGGGGGCGGACAAGGAATACAGCCTGCGACGCGATGTCGTCACCGAGGTGGGACGGATGCTCGCCGGCTTCCTCACCGAAAAGTCTTAGAGAAGAAAGGAACGAAATGCACTACATGAATGCCACCACCGTCAAGGCCCTGGGCGACGAGTTGCGTCGCCAGGCCATCACCCAGCGGATGATCGAGGGTGCGGACGGGGAGCGCGCCGGGCCCATTGTCGGACTGCGGCACCGGGCGGGCCACGCCCTCATCGAGGTCGGCGAGCGGATGACCCAGCGGGCGCACGCTGCCGCTGGGGGAGCCGCCGCCCACGGAGCCCACGAGCCGCGCCAGGCCGCCTAGTTCGAAGCACCACGCGAGAGGGCCGAGTCGTCTACCGGCCCTCTCGGCGCGTCCGGGGAGATAGCGTGACCGCATCAAGGAGGACGCCATGCGCAGACGGATCGTGAGAAGGGGCCGCCGTGGCCCGGTGTTCGTGGCCGGCCCAGGGGTGCCACCACCGGTTCGCCGACGTCGAATGCTCGGGTGTCTGCTTCCGGCTCTGCTGCTGGTTGCCGGGTCGGTCGGGGTGCTGGCGGTGGTGCTCTAGGCGCCCGTGGACACGCCCGCTCTCCGCGTCCTCATCGTCCCCGACAAGTTCAAGGGGACCCTCACGGCGACCCAGGCCGCCACCGCGATCGCCGCGGGCTGGGGGCAGGCGCGGCCCGACGACGACCTGGACCTTGCCCCGATGAGCGATGGTGGCGACGGATTCGGTGAGGTGATCGGTGGGCTGCTCGGCGCCGTCTCCGAGACGGTGGCGACGGTCGACGCAGCTCACCACCCCATCGAGGCAGGGTGGTGGTGGCATCGGGAGTCCGCCACTGCCGTGATCGAGTCCGCTGAGGTCATCGGTCTCTGGCGCCTCGCCGGGATGCGGCCCGAGTCCCTGGATACGTTCGGGCTCGGCGAGGTGCTGCGGGCTGCCGGGTCCCGCGCCCGTCACATCGTGATGGGGGTGGGGGGCAGCGCCACCAATGACGGTGGCTTCGGTGTGGCCCGTGCGCTCGGTTGGCGGTTCGCCGATGCCGGTGGCCAGGAGATCACACGGTGGATCGATCTCGTCGACCTCCATGCGGTCGAGCCACCGCTGTTGCCGTGGAAGGGCGGTGACCTGGTGGTGGCGGTGGACGTGGCCAACCCGCTGCTCGGCCCGCAGGGGTGTGCGCGGATCTTCGGACCGCAGAAGGGTCTGGTCGACCTCAACGGAGCGGAGCGAGCGTTGGGCCAGCTCGCCGCGGTGATGGCCGACCAGCTCGGTGTCGACCTTGCCGTCGATGCCGGGGCCGGAGCCGCGGGTGGGCTCGGGTTCGGCATGGCCGCCTTCGCCGGAGCCCGGCTTCAACCAGGGTTCGCGGTGTTCGCCGACCTCGCTCGACTCGAGGAGCGCATCGCCGCCGCGGATGTGGTGATCACCGGCGAGGGTGCCGTCGACGCGCAGAGCCTCATGGGCAAGGGCGTGGGTGGTGTGGCTGACATGGCACGGAGGGCGGGTGTGCCGTGCGTGGCGCTGGCGGGGACCGTGGTGGGAGAGGTCACCGGTTTCAGCGCGGTGCACGGCCTCACCGAGCTGACCACCGCTGCCGACGCTCGAGGCGACGCGCAG
>CAYYIA010000384.1:0-1667 GCA_964471875.1 uncultured Acidimicrobiia bacterium | reverse complement strand
CATGGCCTTCACTCACCGGGTGAGCGTCGGCGATCGCGAACGCCGACCGGTTCGACGCCATCCAGGCGGCCGGCGGGATATCAGCGAAGGGCGACGAGTGCGAGGTCACAGGGTGGGTGGAACCCTATGCAGGGGCCGTCTCCGGCGCCCGGGATCGCCAAGTGGTACGCGGTTGCCGCGCAGCGTGACAGACCGTTCTTGTCAGAGGCCCCGGGGAGGATGACGACATGGCTCTCACCCCGGTGTTCGTCAGCTTCGACTACGACCACGACCTCGACCTGAAGAACCTGCTGATCGGGCAGGCAAGGCATCCCGACACCCCGTTTGCGGTCAGCGACCACTCCGTCAAGCTGGCGTCACCAGACTGGAAGGCGGACGCCCGGCGCCGAATCCGCATGGTGGATCAAGTGATCGTCCTCTGCGGCGAGCACACCCACACCGCCACGGGCGTGAGCGACGAAGTCCGGATCGCCCAGGACGAGCGGGTTCCCTACTTCCTTCTGTGGGGTCGATCGGGCCAGACCTGCACGAAGCCAGCCGCCGCGCTTCCTACCGACACGATCTACCAGTGGACCTGGGACATCCTCAAGCAGCTTGTGGGAGGGGCGAGGTAGATGCCTGCGCCGCACGAAGCCGACACCCAGCTCCTCGATCTCTACAAGCTCACCGTGGAGATGGCTGACCGCGTGTCGGCACGGCGTGGAGCGGCCAACAGCTTCTTCCTCGCAATCCAGACAGCACTGGCATCTGCCGCTGCACTCCTGTCGGGCACCGATCGCACCCTCGATGCAGACCGGCTCGGCGCGCTGGTCGTCAGCATCGTCGGTGTCGTCCTCTCCTGCTCGTGGTGGGTGTTGCTCCGTAGCTACCGCGATCTCAACCGGGCCAAGTTCGGTGTGATCCTCGGCATCGAGCGCAACCACCTACCGATCCACCCCTTCGGGGACGAATGGGAGAGCCTCAAGGCCGACCCAGTCCCGTGGTGGCGTGGGCGCTACGCCGAGCTCAACACCGTCGAGCGCGTGGTGCCCGTCGCGTTCCTGCTCGTCTACATCGTGCTGGGTCTGCGAGCATTGTTGGCGTGACCTACTTGGAGGAGATCGCCTCCGACATCCAGGCGGAAGTCGACCCGGCGGTTCTGCCCGACGACGACACGAGGATGCTCTTCGTCCTGTATGCGGTCCTCGCCGATTCTCGTGGCTCAGCGGTCACGGCCCACGATGTCCATGACGCATGGTCCGCGTGGATGATTCTTCGGGGAGAGGAACACCGGTCGCTCGTACCGTTCGAGGAGCTCCCACCCGACGTGCAGGCCGAGGACGAGCCCTTCGTCGAGGCGATCCGCCGAGTCGCACGACGTCGGGCGCACGGCAACGACCGCAAGGCCAGCTGACCGGCCCTTTCGTCGCCAGTGCCATCCCGATGACACGGCGGTGGGTATGGCGTGGGGGTGGTGGAACTCATCGATCCAGGTCTTGCCGAGTCCGGTGGCCATGACGACGAGGCCGGCGGTGTAGCCCTCGGCGCGGGTGGCTTCGAGGGCGTCGAGCGCCTCTCGTTGGACGGGCCATGGCTCGACGGGTTGGACGGGCGGCTCGGTGGCGACGCCGATGTCGACGACCTCGCCGGCCCGGGGCTTGCACGCCTGGCGGTAGGAGCGCAGGAAG
>CAYYIA010000383.1:0-1669 GCA_964471875.1 uncultured Acidimicrobiia bacterium | reverse complement strand
GGGCGGGCCGGCCTGAAGCGCATCGTGTACCTCGGGGGCCTGGGCTCCGCCGACGATCGTCTCTCGCGCCACCTCACCAGCCGGCAGGAGGTGGGCGCCATCCTCGCCTCCGGTCCCACACCAGTGACCGAGTTGCGCGCAGCGGTCATCATCGGTTCAGGCTCGATCTCGTTCGAGATGATCCGCCACCTCACCGAGATCCTCCCGATCATGCTGCGACCCCGGTGGCTGCGCAGCCGGTGCCAGCCCATCGCCATCCGCGACGTCCTGGCGATCCTCATCGCCGCCATCGAGGAGCCGGGATCGGAGGGTCACGTCTATGACATCGGTGGTCCGGACATCCTCACGTATCAGAAGATGATGCAGGAGTACGCCGTGGTGGCCGGTCTGCGCAGGCGTGTCGTGATCCCGATGCCGGTGCTCGCAAGCACCCGGCTCTCGGCGTTCTTTGTAGGGATGTCCACTCCGCTACCCAAGAACGTGGTCCGGCCCCTCATCGAGAGCCTGCGCAACGACGTGGTGGTGACCCGACCCTTCCCTCCGGGCTTCGACCCCCGCGACCTGGCCGGGTACCGGGTGGCGGTACAACGGGCCCTGGAGAAGATCTCGCACGACGAGGTGGAAACCCGGTGGTCCGATGCGGTCACCCACCCGGGGGCACCGCTGCCCACCGACCCGGTGTGGTCGGGGGCGAAGGTGCAGGCCGATCGTCGTGTAGTGGTTTCGACGGCATCGCCCGACGATGTGTTCTGGGCGGTGTCACGCATCGGGGGCGATGTCGGCTACTACGCGCTGAACTGGGCGTGGAGGTTGCGAGGCTGGTTCGACCGGCTCATCGGCGGGGTCGGGCTGCGCCGGGGCCGGCGCCATCCCGAGGAGTTGCGGCCCGGTGAAGCGCTCGACTTCTTCCGTGTGGTCGATGTCGATCCGGTTCGCCACCGCCTGCTGCTCCAGGCGGAGATGAAGGTGCCAGGCACCGCGTGGCTCGGTTGGTCGGTCGATGAGAGCGACGAGGGCACCCGCTTGATCCAGTCGGCCCGCTTCGTGCCGAGGGGGCTGTTCGGACGCCTCTACTGGTGGTCGCTCATCCCCTTCCACATCCCGATCTTCCGGCTCATGACCCGGCGCATCGTGCGCACCGCAGAACGGCGCAAGCGGGCTTAGACGCGAACCGGCCCCGGTAATACCGGGGCCGGTTCGCAGTGAGAGGATGGTCGATCAGGCGGCAGCCTTCGCCTTCTCGGGACGGCCCGCCCACACCAGGCCGAGGCCGGTGAGGAGCAGGGTGCCACCGAGGGCGGCGAACAGGGCGGCGAGGCCGAGCGCCAACTGCAACGTGTACGCAGTGGTGGTGCCGACCCCGAGCTGAGCGGTCAGGCCGAAGGCCAGCGGCGACCACGCCGCGGCGCGGGCCGGGCCCTCGATCGGATGCTGGCGGTCGAACTCGCTGTAGTAGCGGCCGTCCACCTCGAACTCATACTCACCAGCCGGGAACACTTCGTCGGCGCCGATGGTGCCGTCCTTGTTGACGTCGTATTCCTTGTCCTCGGTGAGCGTGATGGTCTGGGTGCCGTGGAGCGTGTGGTAGTAGATGGTGGCCATCTGGTACATGTACTCGGTGCCCGTGTCGACCACCGGGTCGTTGGGGTCCATGTCGGCACCATTGACC
>CAYYIA010000382.1:0-1671 GCA_964471875.1 uncultured Acidimicrobiia bacterium | reverse complement strand
CCTCGTTCGTGGTGCGGGTGCCGCTGGCCACCCGGCCCGAGGCGACGCAGTTCCGCGAGCCGGTGGTTGCCGGTGGCTGGTCGGCCACCGACCGCGCGCACTAGTCACACCGGCGATCGCGCACTGGTTCTTGCCTCCCCGACGCGGCTTTCCGATGGGTATATCGATGTCGGGTCCCAATCGCCACAGGTATGTCCGCGCGGTCCGCGCCACCCGCCGCCGGTCGGGAGCGCGTCGGCGACTGCGTGTGGTGGCAGCCCTCATCGGGGTGGGTGCGCTCACCGCGACGCTCGTCTCGTTCTGGCCCCATGCCGAGGCGGCCGACGACGGCACGTACCTCGACACGTTCTCGGTGACGTCCTACTCGAACTCCAACGGCACCCTGTCATGGTCGGGATCCCCATGGCAGGAGATCGGTGAGAGCGACGGACCAAGTGCCGGTGGCGTCATGTTCGAGACGATTCGCTGCACCTCCGGGTCGTGTCTGTGGTTCGACGACGACTATCCGGGCACGGTGATCGGAGCGCGGCGGACAGCGAACCTCGCCGGCGGGGCGGCGGCGACCCTGCGGTTCGATTACCAGTTCGAGCAGGATTTTCCGACCACCTCCACCCAGTTCTACCTCGAAGCGGCGACTTCGGCCTCGGGGCCATGGACCCGTCTTGCGACCTACACCGTGGACACGAACCACGCTGCGCCGCAGCCCGCGGCGTTCGACATCACTGCGTTCATCTCGGCGACGACCACGGTGCGCATCGTCTCCAACGGTGCCGACACCGACAACGAGATCTACATCGACGAGTTCGAGATCGAGGTCGTGCCCACCATCTTCGACGTCGACGTCCTCGATCGCTCCGACGCCGAAGGTGCCGTCGTCTCGTTCGCTGCCACGGCGACCGATCCGCTCGGCCAGAGTCTCACCTACTCCGCCACCGGACTGCCGCCAGGCATCACCTACGGCGCCTCGACCGGGCTCGTGTCGGGGACCATCGACTTTGCCGCGGCTGCAGGTTCGCCCCACACCGTGACCCTCACCGCCACCGACCCCGCCGGGAACTCGGATAGCGACTCGTTCGTGTGGACCGTGGCCAACGTGAATCGCCCGCCGCAGATCTCCCCCCCTTCCGATCAGGCCGACGGCGAGGGGGACGTGGTGGCCCTTCCCGTCATCGGATCGGATCCCGATGGCGATGCGTCCGTGTGGTCGGCGGTTGGGCTGCCTCCGGGGTTGTCGATCGATCCAGGCACGGGCGTCATCGCCGGCACGGTCTCCTTCGATGCGTCCCCGGCCTCTCCCTATTCGGTCACCGTGCGGCTCACCGACTCGGGTTCGCCGGCGCTGTGGGTGGAGGAGGGGTTTTCCTGGGCGGTCGCCGACACCAACCGCCCACCAACCGTCGTGGACCCCGGCCCGCAATCCGCGGCCGAGGGTGATCTGACGGTGCTCGCCATCTCCGGCGCCGACCCCGACGGTGACTCGATCACCTGGGATGCCGCGGGACTGCCTTCGGGACTGTCCATCGACCCATCGTCGGGGGTGATCAGCGGGACGATCGACTATGGGGCATCGTCCGGTTCTCCGTACTCGGTCACGGTCAGCGCCAGCGATGACGGCGTTCCGCAGGCGTCGGGCACCGTGGCGGTGGCGTGGACGATCACCGACACGAATCG
>CAYYIA010000381.1:0-1680 GCA_964471875.1 uncultured Acidimicrobiia bacterium | reverse complement strand
CGACCACGACGACCACGACGACGGCACCTCCGACCACGACGACCACGACGACGGCGCCTCCGACCACGACGACCACGACGACGGCACCTCCGACCACGACCACCACGACGACGCCTGCGACCACGACGACGACGGAGCCACCGGCGACGACCACCACCACGGCGCCCGCGAACCCGCCGCCGGGCTGCGAGGGCTGGCCGTGGTGGCTGTGGTGGCTGTGCACGCTGCTCGGGGGCTGACGACGGAGCGGGCCCCTGGGCGGAGGCGGGCTGGCCCTCGCCCCACCACCACTCGCTGCCGCGAGCGGCTAGTCTCTGCCGCTGCTAGGGCCTTAAGACCCGTTTTCGCGAGTTCTTCCTGAGAGGGGCGTCACGAGTGACTCGACTGATCCGGCTTCGCGGGTTCGCCTTGGGCGTCGCCCTCATCGCATTCGTCGCTGCCGCTTGCTCGGGTGGCGGCTCCTCCGACGAGGTGCCGGAGCCTGCGGCTTCGCTGCGGGTCCTCGCCGGCACCGTGGAGGTGCAGCCTCCTTCCGCCGACTTCGGTCTCGCCGTCGACGGCCAGGCCCTGGAGCAGGGTTTCACCATCCGCACCGGTGCCGATGGCCGCGCCGCCATCGAGTACTTCGACGGCAGCATCACCCGTTTGGACGAGAACACCACCTTCACCATCGTGACCCTCCAGGACAACGGGGACGGGTCGAAGGTGATCGAAGGAGAGCAGTCCGAGGGTTCCACCTACAGCCGGGTCACCGAACTCACCGACTCGGCCAGCCGCTTCGACGTCACCACCCCCACCGCCACCGCTTCGGTGCAGGGGACCATCTATGCGATCTTCGTCGACCCCGCCACCGGGGCGACCACCGTCGCCGTGCTCGACGGCGCCGTCGCCGTCGGTGGCGGCTCGGTGCCCGCCGGTTTCATGGTCACGGTCAATGAGGACGGCACCGCGGGTGATGTGGTGCCGATTCCCGACGACTTGATCACGTCGGACTGGATCGTGTTCAACTGCGAAGAGGACGGCGGCATCGTCGACGAGGACGGCAACTGCGTGTTCGGCAGCCCGTCACCGACCACGACCACCACGACGACGGTGGCCGAGACGACCACCACTACCTCCACCACGACCACCACGTCGACCACGACCACCACGACAACCCTGCCCCCGGCTCCCGTCACCACGACCACGACGACCACGACGCTGCCGGCGTCGGTGCTCACCTCGATCGAGATCTCGCCGGAGGACGCCACCGTCGGCGCCGGTGAGGGTCAGGAGTACGAGGCCGAGGGCTTCGACCAGTACAGCGCCTCGATGGGACCGGTGGACGCCGACTTCGACATCGATGGGACGCCGTGCTCTGGAGCCGTCTGCTCTTCGACCGAGGCCGGTGACTTCACGGTGACCGCCACCGTGGGGAGCCTGACGGACAGCACCACCCTCACCGTCGATTTCGCGCAGGATTGGGGGCCGGTCAACTACCGCGCCATGGGATTCCTGCACTCGATGTCCAACACCGTGCCCGCCGATGCGCTCATTACGCCGGTCGTTCCGCGGCTTTTCCGGGGCGACATCGGCGAGGTGCCACTGCTCTATAACCGCCTCACGCGCCTCGGCGTTACATACAAGCAATCCGTGCTATCGGATTATTACTACGAGATGGCCATACCGGGCGACAACGCC
>CAYYIA010000380.1:0-1681 GCA_964471875.1 uncultured Acidimicrobiia bacterium | reverse complement strand
GCAGCCTATCTCGCGTTAGGGACCCGAGGGGGGCTGCTCGTTACGTAGTCCAGGCCGGTGCGGTGACAGAACTCGATCGTGGCAGGATCGCCACCATGCTCGCCACAGATGCCGACCTCGAGGTCGGGGCGCACCGCCCGACCCTCACGGGTGGCGATCTCGATGAGTCGCCCGACCCCTTCGACATCCAGGGTGGCGAAGGGGTCGGTGGCAAGCAGGCCCTGTTCGAGGTATCGACCGAGGAACGCCTTCTGGGCGTCGTCACGACTGATCCCAAAGGTCATCTGGGTGAGGTCGTTCGTGCCAAAGGAGAAGAAGCGAGCCGTGGCGGCAAGCTCTCCGGCACGCAACGCAGCGCGAGGGATCTCGATCATGGTCCCCACCGGCACGTCGCGATCGAGTCCCGCCTTGGCCAGCTCCTCTCGAATCATGGTCTCCATCCGCATCAGCTCGGCACCGACCGACACGAGGGGGATCATGATCTCTAGGTGTGGGTCGCCCCCGGCGGCGAGGCGGCGGCGTAGCGCTTCCAGGGCGGCGTGCACCTGGGCGCGGTAGAGCTCTGGGCGCACCACTCCGAGACGGACGCCGCGCATACCCATCATCGGATTCGACTCCTCGAGGTGGCGCACCGCTTCGAGCATGCGGTCGATTTCCCCGGTGTCGCCCCCCTCGGCGGTCACGCGGATGCGCTCCTCGATGAGCTCGAGACGCGAGGGGAGAAACTCGTGAAGCGGTGGGTCGAGGAGTCGCACCACGACGGGCTTGCCGTCCATGGCCTCCAGCAGGTCCTCGAAGTCGTCGGCCTGGAGCTTCTCCAGGGCATCGAGGGCGGTATCGGCCTCGTCGCCGAGAATGACGCGGCGCACCACCGGGAGGCGGTCGCCCATGAACATGTGCTCGGTGCGCGCCAACCCGATGCCGTCGGCGCCCCAGCGCGCGGCCTCGCGCGCCCCGGGACCATCGTCGGCGTTGGCCCGCACCCCCAGGGTGCGGATCTCGTCGGCCCACCCGAGGAGCACCTCGAGCTCGGCCACGGGGTCGGCGCTGCTCAGCTCGAGTCCGCCCAGGTACACCCTGCCGCTGCCGCCGTCGATGGTGATGATGTCGCCCTCGTTGACGACGACCGAGCCGGCGGTGAATCGCCGCGCGACCTCGTCGATGTCGATTGCACCGGCACCGGTGACCGCCGGGATGCCCATGCCACGGGCCACGACGGCGGCGTGGCTGGTGAGACCACCATGGCTGGTGAGGATGCCCTGTGAGGCCACCATACCGTGGATGTCACTCGGGGATGTCTCCCACCGCACCAGGATCACCGGCACTCCGGTGTCGGCCAGCTCCGCAGCACGATCCGCGTCGAATACGGCCTGACCTCGCGCCGCGCCCGGGGAGGCGTTGAGTCCCACCGCGATCGGGATCGACGGTGACGCCAATCCCTCTTGGTCTTCGAGACGCGGGTGCAGGATGTGATCGAGGACGGAGGGTTCAACCCGCTGTATGGCGCGCGCCTTGTCGATGAGTCCCTCGCCGACCATCGCCACGGCCATGCGTACGGCGGCGGCGGCGGCACGCTTGCCGACACGGGTCTGCAGGATCCAGAGCTTGCCGCGCTCGATGGTGAACTCGATGTCACACATGTCGCGGTAGTGGCCCTCGAGCGTCGCCATGACCCCGCTCA
>CAYYIA010000379.1:0-1684 GCA_964471875.1 uncultured Acidimicrobiia bacterium | reverse complement strand
AACACGACGATGGTATCTGCCCACGCTTGGGCCGCCACCCGATCCCGGTCGGACCGCAGGCGGCGCTGCGTCTAGGAGCGTCGTTCCTCGAGGGCGCGGATCTTGGCCAGACGGCGGGTGTGGCGCTCTTCACCCGAGAATCGCGCTCCGAGGAACGTGGTGACGATGTCGCCGGCGAGATCCTCACCGATCACGCGGGAACCCAGGGCGATCATGTTGGCATCGTCGTGTTCGACCGCTTGATGGGCGGTATAGGTGTCATGGGCTTGAGCGCACCGGATCCCGATGATCTTGTTGGCGGCAATGGCGGCTCCCGCGCCCGAGCCGCACACCACGATCCCGCGGTCGGCCCGTCCCGCAGTCACGGTCTTGGCGACCGCGGCGGCGTAGTCGGGATAGTCGACCGGACTCTCGTCGTGGGTGCCGAGGTCCGTGACGGCGTGCCCCGCAGCCGCCATCAGGCGGGCCAGGTGTTCCTTGAGCCGGTATCCGGCGTGATCGGCGGCGATGGCGACACGCATGGCTGTCAGGGTAGTGAGCGATGGGCGGGGGGCCCGAGCCGAGTCTCCGGGCGCCCGTACAATCGCCGGCGTGCACCATCTCGTCGTCACCGGCGGCCGTCGCCTCCAAGGCGAGGTCGCGGTCCTCGGAGCGAAGAACGCGGTCCTCAAGCACCTCGTGGCGACACTGATGGCCTCGGGTCGTCATCGGTTGGACAATGTCCCCGACATCGTCGACGTCACGCTGATGGGCAGCGTCATCGAACACATCGGGGCAACGTGCCGATTCTCCGGCACGTCGGTGGAGATCGACATCCCCGACGAGCTGCTCCCGGAAGCGCCCATCGACCTCGTCCGCCGGATGCGGGCCTCGATCCTCGTGCTCGGCGCGCTCCTCGCCCGTTGCGGAGAAGCACGCGTGGCCCTGCCCGGCGGTGACGATTTCGGCTCGCGGCCGATCGACATGCACCTCGACGGGTTGAAAGCGCTCGGCGCCGAGTTCGAGCTGGTTCACGGGGAGCTTCGGGCCCGGGCACCGGGCGGTCTGCGCGGAGCCGAGGTGCCACTCGAGTTCCCGTCGGTGGGAGCCACCGAGAACCTGCTCTTCGCCGGAGTCATGGCGGCAGGCACCACGGTGATCAGCAATGCAGCCCGTGAACCGGAGATCCAGGATCTTGCCGAGTTCCTCTCGAAGATGGGAGCGGTGATCCGAGGTGCCGGCACCTCGACCATCGAGATCGAAGGCGTGCCGCGCCTGTCGCCTGCCTCGCATCGAGCAGTGCCGGACCGCCTCGAAGCCGGCACGTACCTCGTGGCGGGTGCCATCACCGGAGGCGACGTCACCGTGCGCGACTGCGTCCCCGAGCATCTGCGGATGGAGTTGCGCAAACTCGCGGATGCCGGATGCGTGGTGGACACCGGCAAGGATTGGGTTCGGGTGCAGGGTCCGGCCCGACCCAAGCCTGTCGACTTCGCCACGCTTCCGTACCCGGGATTCCACACCGACATGCATCCCCAGATGGTGGCTCTGCTGTCCGTGGCGTCGGGTACCTCGGTGATCACCGAAAACATCTATGCGGCCCGCTTTCGCTACGTCGGCGAGTTGAATCGGCTCGGCGCCGACGTCTCCCTCGAGGGCCAGCACGTCATCATTCGTGGTGTCGAACAACTGAGTGGGTGCCCGG
>CAYYIA010000378.1:0-1703 GCA_964471875.1 uncultured Acidimicrobiia bacterium | reverse complement strand
CCTGGCCATGATCGAGGCGGGACACCTCGACAAAGAAGACGCGCTATCGGCCTACTCCGCCTTCGGTCCGCATCCGTCCATTGAGGACCTCGCTCGGATTCTGATCCCGCGCGGCGTGGACCCAAGGAGTGTCGCAGCACTTGCCCGGGCAGGCTCCTGGACCGGCGAGGAGTCACACCGATACGCGCAGCTCGCCGAGCGATTCGCAGGTATGTCCAAGCACGACGATCCCTCCATCGCGGCGGTCGGAAGCGCTGGCCAAGAGATGTTCTTGGCCGCCCGAGACGCGGCCCTCGCGGACGAGAGGCAGAGGCGGATCCGCGGGGATCTCTAATCCAAGCCCGAAGAGTGACGCCCCCAGGCCCTCAGCCGCCACCCAGGGTCTGACTCATCCACCGAAGGCTCCCCGACCCGAGGCTATGCGATCACTCGCCCCACCCAACCGGCGGTGCGAACGTCCCCGGCTGGTAATGCCAGTACTCCCGAAGCGCTCGGCATCGGCCACCCGGTGCCATCTCGAGGAGCAGACATCCGGGCAGGGTCACATCCTCCCCATTGACCTTCATGTTTGTCCAGAACTCGACCGCGACCCGGGCACCGTCGGCGAAGGGACGGCCCATCCGGACCCTCACCTCGCTCTGCACGGCAGTCACCGTCTGCCAGTAGCCGGCGACTCCGCCCCGACCGGCGTGCGGCTCCTCGAAGATGTTCGACCGGTAGGTGGCATCATCCGTGAACAGGTCGGCCGCAGCGTCGGTGTCGCGTTCCTCCCAGGCGCGGCGGTAGCCCTCGACCCACTGGTCCAGCGTCATGGTGTCCTCCGTTGGTGTGGCGGGAGGCTACCCCAGCCAGACCCTGCAGCCCCTGCCGTGCCGATCGGGCTCTCATGGGACGCCACCGCGGTCGACGACACTCACGAGGCCCCGTCAGCGTCACCCCTCCGTGGCTTCAGCCTCGGGCTTGTACCGACCCTGCCCGCGCAGCACCACCACGAGGGCGAATACCGCGGCGGCGAGCAGGAGCGTGGCGCTCGCAGTGCGAACCACCCTTCCCTGTCCGATGTCGTCGGCGTTATCGATGAGGTCGACGACTTCGGCAGTGAGTGATCCAACGTCGTCGTGGCGCCCTTCTTCGAATGCCGTCGCGGCTTCAAGGAGGGGGGCATCGGGGTCCTCGCCGATCAACCCGATGGTTTCGAAGAACCCCCGCTCGGCGGCGACGGCGGCGGTGGCGGTTTCGACGGCGGTCACCGACTCCAACTGATCTTCGCCGATGGCGGTGGCGGCGGTGAGGTCCTGGCGGGTCTGGGCGTCCTCGTAGGCGTCCTCGAGTTCGGGTGGCGGGGTGAGGTCGAGTTCGGCGGCGATCTCTTCGATCTGATCGCGCAGGGTGACCACGGCGTGGGCCGAGGTGATGGTCTGTTCGGCGGCGGGGAACTCCCACTCGCCCAACGGTTCGCGCACCGCCCACGGGGTCTCCCAATCGGTGTCGGCGACGAGGAGGGTGGCGTAGGCCTCGCGGGCAGCGATGCGCTCATCGAGCAGGAGGACATCCTCGGGTGCGGTGACGAACTCGCGGAACAGTTCGTCGGCGCCGGTGGAGCCTCCGATCTCCTCGATCAGGTCGAGGAAGCGCCACCAGCCATCGGTACCGGTGACGGTCTCGGGATCGGTCCCATCCTGATAGGCGGTGAGGTCGCTCGC
>CAYYIA010000377.1:0-1704 GCA_964471875.1 uncultured Acidimicrobiia bacterium | reverse complement strand
CCCCAGCAGCGGGCCTGGCCGTTGGTGAGCCGGGCGCAGCTGTGGTGACCGCCCGAGGTCACCTGGGCCACGTTCGTCAGCGCTGCCTCTTGTCCTCCTGACCGCGCCTCGGCGCTCGCGGCGGGGGACGCGGCCATGGTGGTCGCGCTCAGGGCCAACACGATTGCCAGCAGCACTGCGACGATCCCGGGACGTTCGCTCACAGCCGCGCTCCTCTTCTCGCCGGTTTCCCCACCATCCTCGGAGCGTGTGCGCCTCGACGGTGGCGCAGTAGGGCCGAAGGTCCCCGAATCGGCTGCAGGAGTTCACGTCGACCGGCATCTACCTCACCAAAATGGGGCAGCGCAGGCACCGCCGACGGCCGGTTCCGGTTCCCCGACTCCGTGGCCACCGGTTCCATCCCCAGGGCGGCCCGGGGTGCATCGGCGACCGCTTGTAGAGGCCCAGCGCACATGCGCCTGAGGTCGTTGAGCATCCGAGGCTGAGCGCCGTGCGGATTCCCCCGATGGCAGTGCTGGGGCGGCGGCCGGAGGAGCGCAAGGGGCCTAGCGGATAGGTGGGCATGAGGCTGCACACCGAGCGAACTGGCACCGGATTTCGGTGCCATCGCACCGAAATCCGGTGCCAGAACGCCCTGCCCGTCAGCGTCTCGGCGGCCTACCCGTGCGGCCCCTAAGCTAAGGGGCATAGTCATGCGCTGTGAGGTTGGGCCACATCAGGGGTCCGATCGCGCCGCCGCCCGTCGATCCTGTTTCGTAGTACAGTAATCGGGTTGTGGAGATCCACCAGTCGGCTCGGCGTCACGGCGTCGATGACTCCGACATGGTCCACGCCATCGAGCACTCGATGGCAATCGAGGACCTCGGCGATGATCCCGACCGATGGCTGGTTATCTGCCCTGACCGAGCAGCGAACCTGCTCGAGGTGATCGTGCTGGTGACGGACGAACACGACGAACTGATCATCCACGCAATGGCGCTTCGCTCCAGTTACCGGAGGCTCCTCGAACCATGACCAAGCGCACCTACGGCCACACGAGGTCCGGAACGCCCATCACCGACGATCTCATCGAGGAGTTCGCCGATGACGCCGACGCTGGCTACGACGTCGACGAGATCATCGCCCGCCGGGGCAAGCGGGGCCGTCCCCGCCTTGGTGCCGAGCCCTCGACGGTCGAGTCCGTCCGCCTCGACCCCGAGCTCAAGGAACGTCTCCGCCGTCGCGCTGACGTCGACGGGGTCCCCGTGTCGGAGGTCATCAGGGAGGCGCTCCGGCACCACCTCGAAGCGAGCTGACGGGCCTGACGTCAGCCCGCCGAGCGTGAGCGCCGTCAGCGCAACGGGCTTCGGGTCAGCGCCGCCGTCCCGGTAACGTACTCAGACCCGCCCGGGTAGCTCAGTCGGTAGAGCAGCTCACTCGTAAGTATCCGAGGCTGAGCGCTGTGCGGAATCCCCCGATGCCTGTGCTGGGGCGGCGGGGGGAAGGACCCAAAGTTATCCGCTGTGAGAGTTGCCGCGTGTCGCTCTGGTAGACATTCCGAGTCGAGGCCTTCGCTGGGGGAATAGCAGATGCCGAGCCAAGCGCGATCGCACATCCTGCGTGGAGTGCTGTCAATCACCCTGTTAGTGGTGTTCGCGGTGTCATCGGCAGCGTGTAGCAGCGACGCCGAAAGGCCACCCGAGGTGACCGCCACCATCAAGATCG
>CAYYIA010000376.1:0-1711 GCA_964471875.1 uncultured Acidimicrobiia bacterium | reverse complement strand
GTTCTGTGCCTCGTCGATGATCACGTACTCCCCGGTGATCGACCGGCCCCGCAGGTAGGTGATCGCCGCCATCTCCAGAGCATCACGATCGACGAGTTCTTCGAGTGCGGTGCGCGCCGCCGCCGGACCACCCTCGGAGAACAGGGCGTAGAGGTTGTCGTGGACCGCCGCCATCCACGGTGCCAGCTTCTCGTCGAGATCGCCGGGCAGGTAGCCAACCTCCTGGCGGCCGACGGCGATGAGTGGCCGGTACACCGACACCTTGCGATAGCGACCCGCTTCGAGCACCTGCTCCAGCCCCGCGGCCAGCGCCAGGAACGTCTTGCCCGTTCCCGGCGGACCCATGATCGACACGGCCGGGATGTCCGGGTCCAACAGCAGTTCGAGGGCGAATGCCTGGCGCACGTTCTTCGATTCGACGCCGAAGACCCGGCGATTGCCAGGCACCCGCACCAGGGTCGGCCGGGGTTCCACCTCGGCCACCTGGGCCACCGCCGACTGCGAGCCGGGCCCGTGCAGCACGACGAACTGATTGGTGAAGAGCCTCTGGTCGGTATCGAGGGCGATCTTGCCTTCGACGTAGAGGCGGTCGACCAGTCCACCATCCACCTGGACTTCGGTCACCCCGGAGTACGACTCGTCGACGGCGACGGTGTCCGCCCGGTAGTCCTGCACCGGCACTCCGAGTTGTGCCGCCTTGATGCGGAGCGCGGCATCCTTGGTGACGAGCACGGTCTCCGTGACGGCGTCGGCCACGAGGTTGAGACACGTGGCGAGGATGCGGTGATCCGGGGTTTTCGGATCCAACACCTCCGGGAGCATGTCCGAATGGATGCCGTTGATCTCGATGCGGAGCGATCCGCCACTGGGGAGCGCCACCGCCTGCGCCAGACCTCCAGGGCGTGAGGCCCCGTGCTCTTCGAGAAGACGGATGGCACGCCGGGCATTGGCGCCCACCTCATCCATCAGGGTCTTCTTGCGGTCCAGTTCCTCGACCACGACGAGGGGAAGCACCACCTCGTGCTCGTCGAAGCGGAACAGCGCCGAGGGATCTGCCAGGAGCACGCAGGTGTCGAGTACGTAGGTTCGTCGTCCGTCACCCAGGCCCATGCGAATCACAGGCTTGTCGTTCGCAGCCTCCGGGTCAAGGACCCCGGCGGCAGCATCGGCGCGAACTCGGGTAGTACGGTCAGTGGATGCGCGTCGCCGTCATCGGAGCGGGATCCTGGGGCACCGCGGTGGCGTGTCTGCTGGGACGCACCACCGACACCACGCTCTGGGTTCGTCGTGCCGATCTGGCGGCGAAGATGGCGTCGCTACGCTCCAACCCCGACTACCTGCGCGGGGTGGCCTTCCCCGAGGCCGTCGAACCCACGTCCGATCTCGCCACCGCCCTCGCCGGAGCGGAGGTGGTGGCAATGGCCGTGCCGTCGCACGGCTTTCGTGACGTGCTCACCGAGGCTGCTCCCCACCTTGCCGCGGGGACACCGATCATCAGCCTCACCAAGGGAATCGAACGAGGCTCCCTACTGCGGATGACCGAGGTGATCCGTGACGTAGTGCGCAACGCCGACTCGGACCGCGTCGGAGTGCTCACCGGACCCAACCTCGCCCTCGAGGTGGCCCAGGGCCAACCCACCGCGGCGGTGGTGGCCGTGGCCGATCCGGACACTGCGGCCCGGGTGCAGCGGTTGCTCATGGGTCCGACCTT
>CAYYIA010000375.1:0-1737 GCA_964471875.1 uncultured Acidimicrobiia bacterium | reverse complement strand
TTGAGCTGAACGATCATGCGCACCAAACAACAGCTTCCCGCCCTCGCACTGCTCGCCGCCACCGGTCCCCGCGGCTATCTCTCCGACCTCGCCGGATTCACCACCCCCGGTGTCTCCGGGCTCGTCGGCGCCTGGCTCACCCTCACCCTCGCCACCTATCCCTATGTGTACCTGGCGGCCTCGGCATCGCTGCGCCGCCTCGATCCGGCCCACGAGGAGGCGGCGCGGGGACTCGGCGCCGGGCCGTGGCGGGTGTTCCGCACCATCGTGCTCCCCCAACTCCGGCCCGCGGTGGGATCCGGTCTCCTCGTGGTGGCGCTCTACACCCTCTACGACTTCGACGCCGTGTCGCTGCTCCGCTTCGACTCGTTCAGCCGCGTCGTCTATGCCCAATACGCCGGAAGGCTCGACCGCACCCCCGCCGCGGTGCTCGCCTCACTGCTGGTGGTGTTCGCCCTGGTGGTGGTGTGGGCGGAGTGGCGCACCCGGGGACGAGCCGCCTACCACGGACGCCCCGTCACCCGTCCCCCGCGACTCGCCCGGCTCTCGGCGCCGGGCAGTGCCATCGCCATTGGCCTCCTCACCGCACTGGCTCTCGTCTCGCTCGTGATCCCGGTCGGGGTGTTGGTGGCCTGGGCGTCGCGGGTATCCGGACCGGTCATTCCCTGGGATGCCGTGGCGGGTTCGCTGACCGCGGCCACCCTGGCCGCGCTCGTGGCCGCTGCCCTTGCCCTGCCCACCGCCGTGCTCATTGCCCGTCATGGGTCTCGCACCACGCGGTTGGTGGAGCGGACCGCCTATGCCGTCTTTGCGCTGCCCCACATCACCATCGGACTGGCGACCGTCTTCTTCGCCGCCCGCTACCTTGGCGGCTTCTACCAGAGCCTCACCGTGCTCGTGGCCGTGTACGCCGCGGTCTTCTTCGCCCAGGCGTTGGGACCGACGCGCGCCGCGTTGCTCCAGGTGAGCCCGGCGATCGAAGAGGCCTCGCGCAGCCTCGGCGCCGGGCCGATGCGCACCATCGTGCGCATCACCGCCCCCACGGTGCGCCGGGGCCTGATCGCCGGGGCGCTGCTCGTCTTCCTCACCACCATGAAGGAACTGCCCGCCACCCTGCTCCTCCGCCCCACCGGCTTCGAGACACTGGCCATCGACATCTGGTCGGCTGCCGACTCGCTCCTCTACTCGCGGGCCGCCGTGCCCGCGATACTCCTGCTCCTCGTGGCAGCGATCCCCACCTATCTCCTCACCAGGCGCGAGTCATGACCAACGCCATCTCCTGCCGTGGTCTCCACAAGCGCTTTGACGGAGACGCCATCCTCGATGGGTTCTCCCTGGAGGTCCCCGAGGGCGGGATCGTCGGGTTGCTCGGTCCTTCGGGTTCGGGCAAGACGACGGCGCTGCGGGTCATCGCCGGCTTCGAGCGCCCCGATGCCGGCTCCGTCGACGTGGCCGGGGTGACCGTGGTCGATGCGGAGCGGTTCGTGCCTCCGGAACGGCGGCGCGTGGGCATGGTCTTTCAGGACTTCGCCCTATTTCCGCACATGACCGTCGGCGCCAATGTCGGCTACGGATTGGCCAAGGGAGAGTCGCGGCGTGTGGCCGAGGTGCTCGAGATGGTCGGGCTCGCCGGCATGGAGCGCCGCCTGCCCCACGAACTCTCCGGTGGCGAACAGCAGCGGGTGGCCCTCGCCCGCGCCCTGGCGCCTTCACCGGCCGTGATCCTGCTCGACGAAC
>CAYYIA010000374.1:0-1737 GCA_964471875.1 uncultured Acidimicrobiia bacterium | reverse complement strand
GTCGCTGCGATCGAGGCCCAGGTGTCCGATCGCACCCGACTCGTCCTCATCGACCATGTCACCAGCCCGACCGCTCTCGTGCTTCCCGTCGCGCGCATCGTCACCCCCCTCGAGGCTCAGGGCATTCCGGTCCTGGTCGACGGCGCCCACGCCCCGGGCATGATCCCGATCGACATCTCCGCCATCGGAGCGTCGTACTACACGGGCAACTGCCACAAGTGGATGTGCGCTCCGAAGGGGTCGGGGTTCCTCGTGGTCTCGGAGCCTCGGCGTAATGGTGTCACGCCCACCGTGATCAGCCATGGACGCAACTCCACCCGGACCGACCGCTCCCGCTTCCACCTGCTCTTCGACTGGACGGGAACCGATGATCCGACCCCCTACCTGACGGTGCCGCAAGCGATCGACACGATGGCGTCGCTGCTGCCCGACGGCTGGGAGGGAGTGCGCCGACACAACCGAACCCTGGCCCTCGCCGGACGAGCGATCATCGCCGCCGCCATAGGCGGCGCGGCTGCCATAGGCGGCGCGGCCGTGCTTCCGCCGGAGGAGATGATCGGGTCGATGGCGGCCATCACCCTCCCCCCGGGGTCGGGGCCAGACGGCGATCCCGGCGGCGGTGACCGGCTGAGCCGGGAACTGCGAGAACGGCACGGCATCGAGGTTCCGGTTCCGCTTTGGCCGCAATCGCCACAGCGGGTGCTGCGGATCTCGGCCCAGGTCTACAACCGGATCGAGGACTACGAACGTCTGGCCGCGGCGCTGCGCGACCTCGAGGGGCCGCGCCGGTAGTGGTCGCTACCGGCGACGCCGGCCGCCACGGAAGCGGCGGGACAACTCGACATCGCTGGTGCGCTTCAGTTCGACCACATCGGGCTGGTGCGCCACCAGATCGTCGAGACGGGGATCGTTGGAGTACATCTTCACGATCTCATACGTGAGCCCCGATGCCTTCTGGATGCGCTGCACGTCCTCGATCTGATCCCATTCGACCAAGGTCACGACGAGTCCGGTTTCCCCGGCCCGGGCGGTGCGCCCCGAACGGTGCACGAACGACTTGTAGTCCTGAGGTGGCTCGAAGTGGAGCACGACATCGACGTCGGAGATGTGCAGGCCGCGAGCGGCGAGGTTCGTTGCCACCAGCGCCGGAAGGCGTCCATCGGTGAAGTCGGCCAGGCGCTGCTCGCGATCCGACTGCTTCAGCTCGCCATGGATGGGCAGCGCATCGACTCCCTCGCGCCTTAGGTCCTCGGCCACGCGATCTGCGCCGTGGCGCGTGGAGACGAACACCAGGGTCCGGGTGACGCTGCGGATGATGCGCGCCGCCACCTTGGCCTTGTCCATATGGTGCACGGCGATGAACCGGTGTGTCTGGGTGTCGGCGATGTCACCCTCCGAGGCGACCTCGTGTCGGATCGGGTCGTGGAGGTACCGGTTGATGAGACCCTGCACCTGCCCGTCGAGCGTCGCACTGAAGAGCATCACCTGTGGCGTGCCACCGATGCGACGCATGATCTGATGTACCTGGGGCAGGAAACCCATGTCGGCCATCTGATCGGCCTCGTCGAGGACCACCGAAGCGACGTGGGTCACCTCCACCGCCTTGCGATCGATCAGGTCGATGAGCCGCCCGGGTGTGGCGACGAGCAGATCGACACCATCGCGAAGCTGGGCCACCTGGGCACCCATCGGGGCGCCCCCATACACCGCAGCGAGTTTGAGTCCCCGTGCCTCACC
>CAYYIA010000373.1:0-1744 GCA_964471875.1 uncultured Acidimicrobiia bacterium | reverse complement strand
CCTTCTCCTACAACCGGCTCAGGGTCCAGGCGGACATCTCGGTGCCGGTGTGGGCGCTCGCCCTGGTGTGGCACGTGGTGGTGCGTCCCTGGGAAGCGGCCGCGGAACCCCGCACGCTGCGGCCGGTACCGGCCCCGAAGTGACCACACCGCTCATCGATGCGGCGGATCTCCTCGCCATCATCGATCTGCCCACCACGCGCATCGCCGACCTGCGCTGGTACCTCGGCGAACCCGACCGAGGACGTCGCGAGTACGACGCGGGCCACATTCCGGGTGCGGTGTTCGTCGATCTCGACCACGATCTCACCGCTGCTGCAGGTCCGGGGCGGCACCCGCTCCCCGATCGCGCCGAATTCGCCGACACGATGGGGAACCTCGGGTTCGGCGACGATCACACCGTGATCGTGTACGACGACCGCAGCGGTGTCGTTGCCGCACGCCTGTGGTGGATGCTGCGCGACATCGGACATCTCGCCGTCCAACTGCTCGATGGCGGCCTCGGTGCCTGGATGGCGGCCGGCTTCCCGGTGACCACCGAGCCCCCGTTGATCGTGCCCGCCACCATGAGCGTGCAGCCCGGACCGACCCGCCAGATCGACCGGGCCACGCTGGCGCAACGGCTCGGTGCAGTGACGGTGCTCGATGCCCGCGCTCCGGAGCGGTATCGCGGCGAAGTGGAACCCATCGACGCCAGGGCGGGGCACATCCCCACCGCGCGCAACGCCCCCACCACCGACAACCTCGACCACACCGGACGCTTCCGCTCTGCCGCCGAGCTCGCCGGTCGGTACCAAGGGCTCTCCCGCGGGACCGAGGTGGTCACCTCCTGTGGTAGCGGGGTGTTCGCCTGTCACGACATCCTGGCGATGACGATCGCCGGTCTTCCCGAACCGATGCTCTATCCGGGTTCGTGGAGTGATTGGGCAGCGAGCGGGATGCCGGTTGCCGTAGGGAGTGAACCGGGGGCCGCGCCCTAACCGATGGCAGATCGCAGATCGCAGATGGCAGATCGTCAAACTCCGGACTCCCATTTGCCGTCTGACATCTGCCATCTGCCTTCCACCGGCGACCAAATCACCTCAAAGCCCGAGGGCCCGCTCCGCCGCGTCCAATGTCTGGCCACCTCGCAGGACCGGAGCGAAGAGGTCGCCGTGGCGGGCGATGCGGTCCCACACCGTGGCGATGGTGAAGGCCGACGGATCGACCTCGCCGATCTCGTCCCAGAGCAGCGGCGTCGACACCGGTGCCCCGGGTCGGGGGCGGACCGAGTACACCGAGGCAATCGTCTTGCCGCCAACATTCTGGTTGTGGTCGATGAACACCTTCCCGATGCGCTTGGGGATGTCCCACTCCATCGTCGCCAGCGCTGGGTCGGCACCCACCACGAAGCGGCCCACCGTCTCCACGAAGCGGCGCACCCGGTCGTAGGGATGGACCGCATCGAGGGGCACGTAGATGTGCAGACCCGTTGCCCCCGAGGTCTTGGGATACCCGACGAGGCCAAGTCGGTCGAGGGCGACCCGAATCACCTCGGCGACGGTCACCACCTGATCCCAGGTGGCGCCGTCGGCCGGATCGAGGTCGAAGATGGCGAAGTCGGGTGAGTCCGCCGTGGGTACCCGGCTCAGCCAGGGATGGATCTCGATGGCTCCGAGGTTGGCGATCCACATGAGCGAGGCGACATCGGGTGCGGTGACGAAGTCGATGACGTCGCCGCGATGCCCCGACCACAGCGGCGCCGT
>CAYYIA010000372.1:0-1745 GCA_964471875.1 uncultured Acidimicrobiia bacterium | reverse complement strand
TTCATCGGCTGGCTGATCGGCTTCGAGGATGGCGCCGAGCTCGAGGCTCCTTCCTCACTGCGCAAGAAGTTCATCGCCCACGTGCGGGGTGGCTCGTGAGCAGCGCCCGCACCGCCGAACGACTGGCCCGGATCCTCGCCATGGTGCCGTGGGTGATCGCCAACCCCGGTACCACCGTCGACGAGGTCTGCCGGCGTTTCGGGTACAGCCGGGGCGACCTCGTCCGGGACCTGGACCTCGTCTTCGTCTGCGGGCTCCCCGGCTACGGGCCGGGCGATCTCATGGAGGCCTACCTCGACGGCGATGAAGTCGTCATCGACATGGCGGACTACTTCCGTCGGCCACTGGCGCTCACCGGGGTGGAGGCACTCACCCTCCTGGCATCGGGAATGGCGATCCTGTCGGCAGGCACCGCCGATGCCGCCCTGGAGAGCGGGGTGGCCAAGCTCGCTGCCGCCCTGCTGCCGGATCCCGGAGTGATCGACGTCGGTCTCGCCGACCTTCCCGAGTTGGGAATGCTGCGGTCGGCGGCGGCAAACGGGGCGGTGGTGCGGATCGACTACGTGGCGATCTCGTCGGGGAAGGTCACCGAGCGCGAGATCGAGCCGTGGAGGGTGTTCTCTGGCCAGGGCAACTGGTACGTCTCCGCACACTGCCGCCTCGCCGGTGGCGAGCGCATCTTCCGGGTCGATCGCATCCGCAGCGCCTCACTCACCGGCGCCCACTTCGACCCTCCCGCCGTGGCTCCGGCGGCCGAACTCCGCTACACCCCGGGCGCCGACGACGTGGTGGTTCGCCTCGCCCTCGGGCCTGGGGCCGCATGGGTGGCCGAGTACTACCCGGTTCGAGAGGTGGAACGCACGGCCGGTTCGCTCATCATCGAGTTCTCGGCGTCGGATCCCGGCACCATCGCCCGGCTGCTGGTGCGCCTCGGCGACGATGCGGTGCTGCTCGACGAAGCCGATGCTCCACTGGTTCGCGCCGCCACCGCAACCCTGCGCGATCGGATCCTCGCCCGGTACCGGTGACTACCCCCGAATATGGTCATTCAGGGGGGCCGGAGGCCGCCCGATAGGTGGAAAGTACCGCACCTCAGCCACCGGAGAGCCCGACCTGATGACCACCATCCGCACCACCTGCACCACCTGCGGCGAGGTGGAACTCATGCCCGGGGAGCTGAGCCTCGAACTCACAGCCCTCAGCGGCACCGGTGCCTACGTATTCGATTGCCCCACCTGCGGCGACTCGCAACGGCGCCCGGCCAACCACCGTGTGGTGTCGATCCTCCTCGCCACCGGAGTCAGCTACCAGGTGATCGACGACCCCGATCGCATCACTGAGGGCGAGATCGCCCGCTTCTCGGCCGCACTCGACTCGGGCAATTGGATCGACCAGCTCCTCGGCTGATCCTCTGAGGTCTCCCCACCCCATCTACCATCGGTGGGGTGTTCAGCGTCAGCCCCGCTGAGATCCTCACCATCGCCGTCGTCGCCCTC
This sequence comes from uncultured Acidimicrobiia bacterium, assembly GCA_964471875.1. Taxonomy (GTDB): domain Bacteria; phylum Actinomycetota; class Acidimicrobiia; order Spongiisociales; family UBA11373; genus UBA11373. The sequence goes on along the minus strand of CAYYIA010000372.1, from coordinate 249 downwards.
GTGGTCTTCGGGCCGAAGCGCCTGCCCGAGATGTCCCGCAAGCTGGGTGGGGCGCTTCGGGAGCTCAAGGACACCGCCGCCGACCTGCGACGCGGCCTCGAGTCCGAGATCGGTGGCGAGGACGACCTCACCGTGATTCGCCGCGAGATGCAGGGCCTGCTGGACATCCCTCCCGCCCGGCCGGCGCCGCCGACGCCGCCGCCCGCCGCCCCCCCCCCCCCCACCCACCCCCCCACAATAGCGCCCCCC
>CAYYIA010000371.1:0-1749 GCA_964471875.1 uncultured Acidimicrobiia bacterium | reverse complement strand
CCGGCACCCGGCACCTGGCATCGCTCATCGCTTTGACACCTTCCCGGCTCCGTGCCACAGTGCTCCCGGCTTTCCGGCGGCGGGCACCACCTCAGACCCCCTTCCTTTGGCGCGTCTCGCGCCCTCCGACTCAGGAGCCTCATGATCCCGGTTCGCGCCTACTGGCGCCTCCTCAGAAAGTACCTGCGACCTCTCCGAGCGAGAGTCGTGGTGCTGTTTGCGCTGCTCTTCACCGGGATCGCGTTCCAGGTGGTCAATCCGCAGCTGATCCGGTCATTCATCGACGGGGCCACGGCCGGCGCTGGACTCACCGACCTGACGGCGCTCGCCGCCGGTTTCGTACTCCTTGCCGTGGGCCACCAGGTGCTGAGTGTCGCCGCCACCTACTTCGCCGCCCAGATCGGCTGGTCTGCCACCAACGAGATGCGGGTGGAACTCACCGAGCATCTGCTCGATCTCGACCTGTCGTTCCACAAGACGAAGACCCCGGGTGAGCTCATCGAGCGCATCGACGGCGACGTCACGACCCTGTCCAATTTCTTCTCGGCGTTCGTGGTCCAGGTGGTGGGCAATTCGCTGCTCGTCATCGGGATCGTCGCGCTGATGTGGCGCGAGCACCCCCTCATCGGGTTGGGGATGACGATCTTCGCCCTTGCCGCCATGGCGTTCATGGTCAAGATCCAGGCCATCGCCATACCGTGGTGGCGCGAGGTGAAGGCGAAACGGGCGACCTTCTTCGGGTTTCTCGGTGAGCAGCTCGGAGGCACCGAGGACATTCGGGCCAACGGCGCAGTGCCGTACATGATGCATCGCTTCACGACGATCCATCGCGAGTGGCTGCCGCTCGAGGTGCGGGGCCGCTTCGGATTCTCCCTGCTGTGGTCGTCGTCGATCGCGGTCTACGTATTCGGCCTCGCCCTCGTGTTCGGCATGGGCGCGCCGCTCGTGCGCGATGGGGCGATGACGATCGGAGCGGTCTACCTGGTGTTCCACTACACCGAGATGATCCGCCACCCCATCGATCAGATCCGCACCCAGATGGAGGATCTACAGAAGGCCGCGGCCGGTATTGCCCGAGTGGAGGAGCTGTTCGCCGCCACCACCCACCTTCCCGAGACCGGGACCGAGCGCCTCCCGACTGGAGCGCTCTCGGTCCACTTCGACCACGTCGACTTCGCCTACCGCGACGATGCCGACGAGATCGTTCTCAATGGTCTCGAGTTGCAGCTCGAGCCGGGAAGGCTTCTCGGCATTCTCGGTCGCACCGGATCGGGGAAGTCGACCCTTGCCCGACTCCTCACCCGGCTCTACGACCCGGTGGCGGGAACCATCGAGATCGGAGGCATCGACCTGCGCCACGTGGATCGCACCGATCGACGCGCCCGCATCGGCATGGTCACCCAGGAGGTGCAGTTGTTCCGTGCCACGGTCCGGGAGAACCTCACCTTCTTCGACGACTCCGTCGCCGACGATCGCCTCTGGGCCGTGCTGGACGAACTCGGCATCCGTGCCTGGATGGCATCGCTCCCCAATGGGCTCGACACCATGCTCGAGTCGGGTTCCGGCGGCGTGGGCGCCGGCCAGGCGCAACTGCTGGCGTTCGCCCGCATCTTCTTGCGCGACCCCGGCCTCGTGATCCTCGACGAGGCATCATCACGACTCGACCCGGCCACCGAGGCGCTGATCGAGCGCGCCGTCGACCGCCTGCTGGAAGGTCGTACCGGGGTGATCATCGCCCATCGCCTGTCC
>CAYYIA010000370.1:0-1750 GCA_964471875.1 uncultured Acidimicrobiia bacterium | reverse complement strand
TCGATGAACTCGCCAAGGGTCGGCCGATGGAGAAGATCAAGCGGGGGTGAGGCGCCCTCAGTTGATGGCGGGCCTCCAGAGCAGCTTGTGGGCTGCTGCTGTGGAGCCGGGCCCCGCCAGGACCTGACCAGTGGCCACCACCCTCCGCTCCCCTCCGGTGATCCGGTCGACAATCAGGCCATCAGGCCAGTGCAGGTAAACCGTCCGCGTCTCATTGCCAGAGAGTTGTCCCCGGGCCAGGGGTACGGCGCCGAGGACTTCCGTCTGGCGCGAGGCGAAGTGGTAGCGTTGTGCGCGCGCTGTCGGTGGACTGAGGGACGTGATGCCGGAGAAGAGGGATGCGCCGTCGACGCTCAGGAATCGCTCACCTAGAACCCCCGTGCCCGAGTGACCATCGAGCACCTCCGCGGCAGCCTGTCCCTCCGCGGCTGCGGTGTACATCCGGGAATCCGGGATCCACGCGCCGCTGTTCGGCATGCGGAGGAAGACGATGCGGGTGCCACTCCGCGCCCAGCGGAGGGTGCTGTAGCGATGGCCGACTCCGGCAGACCACGGCAGGCCATCCGTGGTGAGCCAGGCGACGGCGCCGGTCTGCACATCCAGGGTCCCGACATTCCCCTGATGCTCGATCGCGATCCTCCGGCTGTCTGGCGACCATTCGCCCAACAACCCGATGGAGATCCCGCCCAGGTTGAGGCGACGCAGGGTGTCTCCCGTCGTCGTCGTGATCACGAGATGTTGGCCCGGCTGGCCCACGATGGTGGCCACCAACCGGCCATCCGGCGACAGTCCCCACTCGTCGCCACCGTCGGCGAGCCGCCCGGTCATCGTGCCGTCCGGTCGCACGCGCCAGAATTCGGAGTGGCCCTGGCGACTCGTGGCATAGGTCAGCCACTCGCCGTCGCCGCTCCAACCCAGCGACCAATGGAGGATTCCCTCCACCTCCCAGCGATGCACCACCGTCCCGTGGCGAGACACGGTCGAGATGCCGGTGGGGCTGCAGCACGAGGGCCCGACCAGGGCTGCGAAGGCGATGGTTGGGTCGGGCGTGACGGGGCAGGTGAACTGCAACGGCAAGACCGTCGTCGTCCCGGGGGTGAGCTGAGCGGTTCGGGAGATCGATCCCACCAGGTCGCACCACCCCGCGACGAGGGAGATCGTCAGCCGCTGGCTTCCACCGGGAAGCCCGCCCAACTCGGTCGGCGTCGCGAGCGACAGTGTCGCCGACTGGCCGTTCTCGAGGGCGATCAGGAATGACGCACCCGCCGCCCCGCCCCCGCTCCCGGTCGGGACTACACGCAGCCGGGCGCCGGGCTGGCAGGTGATGCGAATCCGGATGGTCACCACCTCGCCGCCGCGGACGGAGAACATCCGCCGCTCACCGCCCTCGAACGCGCAGTTCGGCGCGACACCGCCGATCAGCGTGGGCAGCCACCAATCGTGGTCACCCTGGTGGTGCTCGAGCACCAGGGTGTCGTTGACCGCGATCGGCCCGTCGTTGAACAGGTACCCGTCGGGATCGGGGTCGGGACCATCGGTCGAGACGATGAGGACGATGGTCCCGCCCTCCGCCGAGGAGCCGGTGATCGCGCAACCGGTGAGGAGGCCCGACACGGCTGCCGTCAAAAGGATGAGGTTTCGCATGGGCCCAGGATGGCGACGCCCCGTCAAGCGGGAGTCAAGGAGCCTACTGCCGCCCGATACAGCGCCGTGCTCAGGTACTTGATCCCGCCGTCAATCGCGACCGTGA
>CAYYIA010000369.1:0-1754 GCA_964471875.1 uncultured Acidimicrobiia bacterium | reverse complement strand
ACGCACTGCTGCTCGGCGGCATCGTGCAGCGCTCGGCGGGCAACTACGCCGAGGAGCATTGGGGGGGCGCCTTCAGCGATGGTGACGGCGACGGCTATCACCAATGGTCCGGAAGCAACGAGGACCTCACCTTCCATCTCGACTTCGGCGACTCGATCAGCATCTACCTGAAGTGGGACGACTGGCCGATGTCGGACAACGACTTCGACCTCGAACTGTGGCGCGGCGCCACCATGGTGGATGAGAGCACGGGCCCGCAGAACGGCAGCCAGTCGCCGGTAGAGGAGCTCCATTACACCGCGACCAGCACCGCCACCTACTCGGTGCGGGTCCTCGACTGGAGCGCCGAACAGTCACCGCAACTCGATCTCTTCGTGCTCGACACCGACAACGGCCTCGACACCCCGGTGGCGGCGCGCAGCCTGAACGATCCAGGGACGTCGCCGCTCGTGGTCGCCGCCGGAGCGGTGCGGTACTCCACCTCGTTGATCGAGACCTTCTCGTCGCGGGGCCCGACCCTCGATGGCCGCATCAAGCCGAACGTGACCGCGCCCGATGGCGTGGCCAACGACACCTACGGGTCGTTCTACGGGACCTCGGCGGCAGCTCCACACACGGCGGGAGTCGCTGCGCTGCTCATCGAGGCCAACCCCGGGATCACCACCGCCTCCCTCGCCGCCATGGTGCAGTCGAAGAGCCGCGATGGAGGGGTCGCTGGCCCCGACAACGCCTATGGCTACGGCATCCTCGACCTCGCCGACCCCAACTCACAGCCAGTGGGGTTGGTGGATCAGCAACAGGGCTACTGGTACCTGCGCCAGGGCGCCCAGACCACCGGGTTCTTCTTTGGCAACCCGGGTGACTATCCGTTTGCCGGCGACTGGAACTGCGACGGAGTCGACACCCCCGGCCTGTACCGCCAATCCGACGGCTACGTCTACCTGAGAAACACCAACACCCAGGGCGTCGCCGACATCACCTTCTTCTTCGGCAACCCCGGAGACATCCCCATCATCGGCGACTTCGACGACGACGGCTGCGACACCGTCTCGATCTACCGGCCGTCGCTTCAACGCTTCTACATCATCAACGAGTTGGGCGTCGACGGCGGCGGATTGGGGGCCGCGGACTACTACTTCGACTTCGGCAACCCCGGCGACCAGCCGTTTGCGGGTGACTTCGACGGCGACGGCTACGACGAGATCGGCCTGCACCGTGCCAGCACCGGCTTGGTGTATTACGAGGACGCGCTCCTCCCCAACCAGGGCGGTGGCGCCGCCGACCACCAGTTCATCTTCGGCGACCCCGGAGACCGCTTCATCGCCGGCGACTGGAACGCCGACAGCGCCGACTCCCCCGCCGTATACCGGCCGTCGACGACCACCTTCTACTTCCGATATACCAACACCCAGGGTGTCGCCGATGAAACCGCCACCTGGGGCGAGTTCGACTGGATCCCGATCAGCGGCGTCTTCTGGGCGCCCTAGTTCTCCTGGTCGGCTCAGTGTGACTCTTGCCCCTGGCCCCACGGCGGGTCCACTCATACGTTCGAGGTCATGGGCCTTCCGAAGGAAGCGACCAGCTGCAAGCTTTGGGTAGGGATGATCGCGATGATCCTGGGACTTGCGGCAGTGGCCGGGAGTGCAGGCGCGGCCGAGGACATCCCCACCCTCTTCCGGGTCGACTTGTTTGATGCCGGGGTGCAGGCCATCGCCGTCGACAGCCGCGGAGACGTGGTGATGACCGGCGTGTTC
>CAYYIA010000368.1:0-1763 GCA_964471875.1 uncultured Acidimicrobiia bacterium | reverse complement strand
ATGTCCACACTCCATCCCTCGAGGTCCTCGTAGATCGGTGTGCAGTGGTAGAGCACCCCCTGCTGCCGGGGGAACTCGTCGTAGGTGACGCCTTCGGACTCGTAGGCGTTGCCGATGCGCACCGTGGGGAATTGCGAGAGGACGTCGAGCTTCATGATCGCCAGCTCCGTGATGCCCCCTACCCGGACCGCGTAGCGGAGCGCCACCGTGTCGAGCCACCCGCAGCGGCGGCGCCGGCCGGTCACCGTGCCGTACTCGCCGCCGACCCGCACCATCGTCTCGCCGATGTCGTCCGACAGTTCGGTGGGGAACGGGCCGGTTCCGACCCGCGACACATAGGCCTTGGTGAGACCGAGCACTCGGTCGATGTCGCGCGGCCCCACACCGACGCCGGTGAGGGCGCCACCGGAGGTGGGGTTCGACGAGGTGACGAACGGATAGGTGCCGTGGTCCACGTCGAGCAGCACGCCCTGGGCGCCCTCGAAGATGACGTTTTTTCCGGAGCGGATCGCCTGCCACACGAAGAGCCCGGTGTCGTCGACATAGGGCTCGAGGGTCTGGGCAAAACCGAGGTACTCCGCGGCGATCTCTTCGGGGTCGAAGGCGAGCTGGTTGTAGATCTTCACCAGGATCTTGTTGGTCTCCTTGACCACAGCCTCCAACTTGTCGCGGAAGATCCCGGGGTCGTAGAGATCCTGCACCCGGATACCGACGCGGGCGAACTTGTCCAGGTAGGCAGGGCCGATGCCGCGTTTGGTGGTGCCGATCTGCTGCTTGCCGAGGAAGCGCTCGCGTACCGCATCGAGCTTGCGGTGATACGGCATGATCAGATGGGCGTTGGTCGACAGCTTCAGTCGCGCCGGGTCGATGCCCCGGGAGCGGAGCATGTCCATCTCTTTGAGCAGCACCGCCGGATCGACCACGCAACCGTTGCCGATCACCGGGGTGACGTTGGGGTAGATGACCCCGGAGGGAATCAGGCTGAGAGCGAAGGTCTCGTCGCCGATGACGATGGTGTGACCGGCGTTGTTGCCGCCCTGGTAGCGGACCACGACATCGGCATCCTGCGCCAACAGGTTTGCGATCTTGCCCTTGCCCTCGTCACCCCACTGGGCGCCGACGACCACGGTGGCGGGCATCGATGACTCCCTCGTCTAGGCACGGATCGTACCCGGGGGAGGGAGTGGCAATTGGCGATTGGCCCAATGGGCAATGGGCTATGAGCAATGGGCTATGAGCAATGGGCGATGAGCAGCGGATCTCGGGAGTGCGACTCATTGGCCGGTTGCTGTCCGCTGTGAGGAGACATCGAGGATCAGGCGTCGTAGTTGGGCTCGCACCACGCGGACCTCCCGTTGCACTGGGCCAAACTCCGAGGGGTCGGTGAGTTCGAGGTCGACAGCCAACCTGACGAGGGCCTCGACCTCTGCAGCAGATCCGGAGGCTATTCGGAGGAAGCGCTCGAACTCGCCTTGAGTACCCCGTCCCAGCCCTTCCGCGATGTTGGCGACGATGGACACTGCCGCGCGCCTGATCTGGGAAGTGATTCCGTACTGCTCATCCCGGGGAAGCTTTGAGGTCACGCGATAGACCGCTTTCGTGAAGTCTCGCGCTCGGGCCAATACCGCTGACTTCTCTAGGTCTCTCACCGCTCCATCGTGCCCGGTACGGACTCTGAGGGGAATCCCTTCGAAGGAGTTGCTCCGACACAGCGTGGGCGCGTTTGCCCATTGCTCATTGCCCATCGCCGTCGCATGTCCCAC
>CAYYIA010000367.1:0-1769 GCA_964471875.1 uncultured Acidimicrobiia bacterium | reverse complement strand
CGTGGCGACTGGATCGCTCATGGGTCAGCATGAAGGGTGTGTACCCGCTGATATCGGCCACGACGAGGAGAACGCGCTCGAGCTCACCCGACCCGGCCATCCTTCACCGCCTCCCGTCTGCGAAGGCCATGAGACTAGGTGGAACGGTGCCGTCAGGTTCGGGAAGAACGTCGCCGCGGTCTGGTGCGACGTCGCAGCAGGAGCGGATAGCCCACCAGGACCACCGCTGCGAAGACGAACCACTGCCCGGCGTAGGCGAGGTGCGGACCCAGGGAGACACCCGGCGCCTCTGGAAGCACGGGCAGCTCTGGCGGTTCGTACCGATGTCCGGTGAGCAGCAGATACTCGTCGAGGAACTCGTAGTCGGCGAAGGCGGCCTGGATCTCGGGGTCGATCCTCCGCACCGCCGGCGTGAGGGTGTCGGGAATCGCGGCGCCCCTCTCGGCGGGCCAGAGTGTCCCTTCGATCTCGGTGAGCCGTGCAAACGGAGCGGGAGGCTCGGCATCGAGCGGGATCCATCCTCGATCGACGAGCACGGCACTGCCGTCGACCAGCACGAAGGGGGTGAGCACGTGGTAACCGGAGACGCCCGCTTGGGAACGCAACACCTTGGTCTGCAACGACCCATCGAAGGTCCCAGTGGCGACGACCCGCCGGTACGAGCCCGCCGGAGCCTGCTCGATCGGGATCGGAGGCAACGCCTGGGCGGCCGTCACGGCATCGCGCAGCGCCACCTTCTCGTCGTGACGGCGCACCTGCCAGAACCCGAGGTTCACACAGGCGACCACGGTGATCACGGCCAGAAGATGACCGGCGATCCATCGGGGCCGGAGAAGCGTGCGCATCGGGGAAAGGGTACGACGAGAACGGGGTATCGGGTTTCGGGTACCGGACGACCCATACCAGATACCAGGTACCCGACGCCCGACGGATCGTCCGTCTAACGTGCGCCGATGCGGGCTCGGAGTCTCGTGGTGGCGATGGCATTCACCGTCCTCGGTGGTGGCTGCGCGGCCGGCGATGGTGGAGGTTTGCCGTTCGCCGGTCCCGACACCGACCCCGAAGCGATCAGCACCGCTGTCGACGTGCTCGTGGATCGCTGGGGCGACGATGGCGCCTTCTTCGCCATCATGGCCTCCCTCGACGCCGGATACACCGCGGCGCAGATCGTCGACGGTGCGCCAACCCTGACCGCCGATGGCACGATCCCCGGTGAGAGACCGGGCGGCTCCCCGCTCGACCTACTCACTCCACTCGACGCCGGAGGTGCCAGCGGAGCCGTTGCGCCGCGCGGGGTCGCCGCCGCTCCCCGCCGTCTGATCGCAGCGCAGGGTGACCGCCCACAGGATCAGTTCGTGGGCTTTCTCGGTACCTCGCTGAGCGAGATCTTCTCCAATGCGCAGCGACACATCGGATCACTCGACGACGCCACCGTCGAGAACATCTCCGAGGTGACCCTGCTCCTCGCCGCCTCCGGGTATTCCGCCGAGCAGATCGTCGAGGCATACATCACGGACTCGCTCGACTTCCGCGGTCTGTGCGCGGTGGTGGTCGGCCAGGGCGACACGGTGATCATGCCCGCGAGACCGCCGCAGATCGACGCCGAGATGTTCTGTCCCGAGATCCTCGGAACCACGACCAGCAGCAGCACGACCACCACCGTGGCAACGGGTGGAGGCTTCATTCCGGGCGACGGCGAGCTCGACGGGGTCTATGAAGGAGGGGCCGGCTTCCTGTTCGAAGAAGTTCCCGGCATCTACGAGATGACC
>CAYYIA010000366.1:0-1782 GCA_964471875.1 uncultured Acidimicrobiia bacterium | reverse complement strand
CAAGCGCATTTCTATCTGGCTCGCCGAGGGCGCTTGATCGAGGCCGCGGCCGTCAGCGGCTGGTCTCCCTTCCGCGGCATCGGGGACCGGGCTGCGACCGACCACATCGTGTCGTTGACGTCACCACACGGAGCCGATGCCTCGGTGGTGGCCCGAATCCGCAGCCACGGGATCGTGTGCAGCGCCCGTGGCGACCGGCTCCGCGTCTCCTTGGCTCCCTATAACGACGAAGACGACATCGCCGCCCTCGTCGCAGCTCTGACCTGACGGACTACGGACCTCAGCGTTCGGATCGACAACGTGGCTTTGCCTCAGTGGGGAGGCTGGCCGGTCGCCGCACCGACTGGTGTCCTCCCCCGTGGCTCGGGCGGTTCTAGGCCCCGCACGCGACTCAGGGGCCTTGCGGCCCCTGAGTGCTCTCGACAGGAGGAACGATCTAGGCGCCAGCGCCTTCGCCGCCGCCGAAGCCGCCGGGGCCGTGGCCACCACGGCCACCACCACCGCCACCCATCGGACGGTCGCCGGGCTCGGGGATGTCACTGTTCACCAGTTCGGTGATGTGATCCTCGAGGTCGGCCAGCTTCTCGTCGGCCTCTTCCTGGGTCATCCGGCCGTCGGCCACCGCATCGGCGATGTGCTCTTCGGCCTGATCCACCAGATAGGCGATCAACTCGGCGCCACTCGACCCGTTGGCCGCAGCAAGGTCAGCCAGCGTGTCGTACTCGGCGAGCGCCGCACGCATCTCCTCCTGGGTCAGCTCGAGGAACTCGGCGACACCCTGGATTGCCCGGAACCCGCGACCCCCGCCCGGTCCACGCACGCCCTGAGCGAGCGCGGCGGCGACGGCATCGGCCTGGGTCTGGTTGATGGTGCCGTCCTCGACCAGCGGAGCAAGCTTGTCCTGGATCATCTCGTAGCCACGGGTGTCTTCCACCGCGGTGGTGTCGTCCTCGGTCGTCTGGGCGGCCAAGGCGACCCCCGACATGGCGAGAGCGGCGACCACCATCACGGTGATCCCGATCTTGAGCGTCTGCTTCATGTCACCCTCCTTCTGGGTTGTCGATTCGATTCGCTCAACCACAGTGTCGGGCGGGGGTATTTGAGGAGCGTGAAGGGCACCTGACAACCGGATGGGAAATGGGTGAGGACGGGCTAAGAGGGTTCGGCGCCAAATCGCAGGTCGCAGATGAGTGGTCTGTCTGACGGCTCATGGCTGACGGCCCCCCGGCTTTCAAGACCACGGCCTAACCTTGCGCCATGATCCTGTCGGATGTGTCGATCCGAGCCGCGATCGAATTGGGTCGCATCGTCATCGACCCGTTCGATCCGGTGATGGTGCAGCCGTCGAGCATCGATGTGCGCGTGGACCGCTACTTCCGGGTGTTCGAGAACCACCGCTACCCGTTCATCGATCCCAAACAGCCGCAGGAGGACCTCACCAAAGAGGTCGCCACCGACATGGACCACCCGTTCATGCTCCACCCCGGTGAGTTCGTCCTCGGCTCGACGCTCGAGTCGGTGCGCCTTGGCAACGACATCGTGGCCCGACTCGAAGGCAAGTCGTCGCTGGGACGCCTCGGGCTGCTCATCCATTCCACCGCCGGTTTCGTGGACCCTGGCTTCGAGGGCTACCTCACCCTGGAACTGTCGAATGTGGCGACGCTCCCCATCGCCATCTACCCGGGGATGAAGATCGGCCAGCTGTCGTTCTACGAGCTGTCGACGGCCGCCGAGCATCCCTACGGGAGCCGGGGGGCCCACAGCAAGTACCAGGGCCAGCGC
>CAYYIA010000365.1:0-1793 GCA_964471875.1 uncultured Acidimicrobiia bacterium | reverse complement strand
GGTTGGGGGAGAAGGGCGGGTTGGTGGGTACGCCCGAGGAACTCCGCTCGGCCGTGGCCGCCTACGCCGCCGCCGGGGTCGTCGAACTCATCATTCCCGACTACAACCACACGGCGTCGACGCGGCGAGCGGCTCTGATCCGGCTCCGTGACGAGGTGCTCTCGGTCTGAGACCGGGGCCCCGATGCCCGAGGCGCGATGCTGGACAGGAGCGTCGTCGGGTATCGGGTGCCGGGTCCCGGAATCTGCGGGGGAGGCTGCTGCGGCGGCAGCGCAGGCCCGGTGGGCAATTCGAGCCCAACTTGACAGAACGTGGATTATGGGCGCATGACATCAAGCTGGGAAATCCACCCGGAAGCTGTCGATGGCCGCTCCGTCGACCCCGATCACCTCGACGACCAAACCGGCAGCGTCCTCGCTGATGACCAGGAAGTGGTGGCTCGCGGCGGCTGTCACCGGTGGCGGAGTCCCCTCGGGGCACGCCGTGATCGGATAGAGCCGGAAGCCGCCGCCACCGGTCACCACCGACCAGCCACTCTCCGAAGCGAAGCGCTGATAGTTGTGGTCGTGACCGTTGAGGACGAGCACGGCGCCCTGGAGAAGATCCCCCCACAACTCGTCGACCGCCGCCCGGCTGCCGTGGGTGCTGCACGACCACCAAGGGTGATGGAACACCGCCACCCAGGGCCGGATTCCGAGGGCGGCAACGGTGGCTTCGAGCCAGGCCTGTTGCTCGACAGAGCGCAACTGGTTGGAGTCGAGGAGCACGAAGGTGACGCTGCCGAGGTCCCGCACCCGCCACCGGGGAAAGCCACCGAATGCCGTCACCGACGCCTGCCATTGGCCGGGACGCTCGATGTCGTGGTTGCCGGGCACGGGCCAGACCGGCAATCCGGCCTCGGCCACCCAACCGTACGGGACCTCCCAGGCGGCATGGAGGTCCGACGTGTAGAAGTTGTCTCCGGTGGTGATGAGGGCTCGAGTGTCCGGCCGGATCTCCACCCAGGCCTCCATCGCGGTGGCCACCTCCAGCTCCTCGGTGCCGCCATCACCGAAGTCGCCCACGACGACCACCGACCACGTCTCCTCGGGGGTCGTCGTGGTGGTCACCGTGGTGGTCACCGTGGTGGTCACCGCGGTGGTGCCGGCCGTCACCACCACCGACGTGGATGGGGCCACCGGCACCGCGGTCGAGGTGGGTCCGGCCGACGACCCGGAGCCACAGGCCCCGAGTAACCCGACGATGACGCCGACGACGGCACGCTGCATCGGCGGCAGGGTATCCCGCCCGGGGAATCTCCTCACGGCATCCCGGGTTGAATGCCCCGTGGCCACCATCACCCTCACCAAAGACAACTTCTCCGACACGATCGAAGGCAACGACACCGTTCTCGTCGACTTCTGGGCCGCCTGGTGCGGACCCTGCCGCTCCTTCGCCCCGGTCTTCGAGTCGGCGGCCGAGCGGAATCCCGACCTGGTGTTCGCCAAGGTCGACACCGAGGCCGAGACCGAACTCGCCGGATACTTCGGCATTCGGTCGATCCCCACCCTCATGGTGTTTCGGGAGAAGGTGATCCTGTACAGCCAGGCGGGAGCGCTTCCCGCGCCCTCGCTCGACGAGCTCATCGGCAAGGTTCGGGAAGTGGACATGGCCGACGTCCACCGCCGCATCGCCGAGCAGACCACCGAGCAGGGTTGACGGGGAGGTCGCCCCGGAATCAGGAGCGGCGACTCCCCCGGCCGTAACGCGTCATCACCGGTCTTCGCAGCTGTTCGCACTCCGCACGGACCCAG
>CAYYIA010000364.1:0-1799 GCA_964471875.1 uncultured Acidimicrobiia bacterium | reverse complement strand
GTGTACACCGTGCCGCCGGTGATGATCATCGGGACCCTGCTCGCGCTCCTCGGGCAGCGCCTCGTGAAGGGCATCGGCGTCTTCCGCACCCTGTTCATGATGTCGCTGGCCACGGGCGTCGGGGTGGCGGGAGTGATCTTCTTCACGCTCTTCAACCCGTCGGTGGGGATCCTGCCCTGGCTCGGGCTCACCGTGAAGCCGCAGGTGTTCTTCAACCCCACCTGGGCGTTACCGGGCGTCGCGCTGTTCGCGGTGTGGGTCAACATCGGCTTGGCGTTCATCGTCCTGTCGGCGGGGATGCAGGGGATTCCCGACGACCTGTACGAGGCCGCCCGGGTCGACGGGGCGGGGGCGTGGCGCCGGTTCTGGAACGTCACCGTTCCCATGCTGTCGCCGACCTTGCTCTTCGTGTTCGTACTCGGGTCGATCACCGCGCTCATCCAGTCGTTCCCCTACGTCGACGTGACGAGCGGTGGCACCGCGGTGACCAACACCGAGACCGTCCCGGCGTTGATCGTGCACAACCTGCGGGGCACCGCGCAGGACTCCGGCGCCGCCGCGGTCTACTCGGTCGCGCTGTTCGTCATCGCGCTGGTGTTGACCGTGCTGCAACTCCTCGTGCTGGACCGGCGCGTGCACTACGGGGACGAGACGTGATCGGGCTCGCGGTGGTGCTGGGACTGATCGTGGCCGGGTTCGTCGCCCTGACCGCCCTGCTGGTCGCGCTCGCGGACCTCTCCGAGCGTGAAGCGCGGGAGTTCACGGCGGTGCCCGGTCGGCGCTGGATGTGGGTGAGCGGTCACTTCGCCGCCGCCCTGGTCGGCGTGGCGGTGTTCTGGGCCATGGGCCGCGACCCGATCTGGCTGCTCCTCGTTCCGGGACTGTGGATCGTGGTGGAAGTTGGGTACCTGATCTTCCTGCGACCGAGGCTGGAGCGGGCTCGACCCTTCGGGTCCCGCCGCCTGCTGGGGACCGCCGCCACCTACGGGGCGCTCACCGGGGCGGCGACGATCCTCATGTTCCCGCTGTACGTCACCGCGGTGAACTCGTTGTTGCGCAGCGACCAGATCGCGGCCAAGCCGCCACCGCTGTTCCCGTTCTCGCCACAATGGAACTCCTACGGGGTGGCCTGGAACGACGCGAACATGGGGGAGTACCTCCTCAACTCCCTCGTGCAGACCACCTTGATCGTGGTCGGCCAGGTGGTCACGGCGGTGCTCGCCGGTTACGCGTTCGCCCGGTTGCGGTTCCCGTTCCGCTCGACGCTGTTCGTCGTCTTCCTGGCGACGTTGATGATCCCGTTCGAGGTCACGCTGGTGACCAACCTGAGCACGGTGCAGAACGCCGGCCTGTTCAACACCTATCTGGGCCTGGCCCTGCCGTTTCTCGCCACCGGCTTCGGCGCGTTCCTCATGCGCCAGGCGTTCCGCCAGGTGCCGGGCGAGCTCTCCGACGCGGCACGGCTCGACGGACTCGGCCACCTGCGGTTCCTCCGGGCCGTCGCCATGCCGATCGTGCGGCCGACGGTGGCGGCGGTCGCGGTCATCTCGTTCCAGACGGCCTGGGTCCAGTACCTGTGGCCCCTGCTGGCCACGAAGGCGAATGGCCTCCAAACCGTGCAGATCGGTGTCAGACTCGTGGCGGCCAACAACCTGAACAAGTTCTCGGTCGTCTACGCGGCGTTGGTGATCGCCACCATCCCGCTCGTCTTCGGTCTCATCATCTTCCAGAAGCAACTCATCCGGGGCCTCACCGCCGGTGCGGTCAAGGGCTGACAGGATCTCTGCGACGGGCAGGGA
>CAYYIA010000363.1:0-1801 GCA_964471875.1 uncultured Acidimicrobiia bacterium | reverse complement strand
CGGGCCACTTCACCGCCAGCGCCTTCATCGTGCATCCTGAGGGCGATCGCGTGCTGCTCATCCATCACGGCAAGATCGGGATCTGGGTGCAACCGGGTGGCCATGTCGATCCCGGGGATCCCGGGCTCATCGAGGCGGCGATGCGGGAGGTGGCGGAGGAGACCGGCGTTGCCGACCTCACTCCCATCGCCGAGGGGCTCTTCGACATCGACATCCATGAGTTCCCCGAGTCGTCGGAGCAGCCGCGGCACCTCCACTTCGACCTTCGCTTCGGCTTCGTCGCCGGTAGTGGGGTGTTGGCGGCGACTGAGGAGGTCAGGGACTGCCGCTGGGTGCGTCTCGATGAACTGGATGGTCTCGGGGTGGGTCGGTCGGTGACCCGTCCGGTGAGCCGTCTGCTCGGAGACCTCTAGGCTCCCTCCGATGATCAAGCGCGCCATCGATGCAGCCCTGCTGAAACGAGAGCCCTATCTCGTGATGGTGGTGCGTCCGGACGGCGTCGCCGATGGCGCCATCGTCGTGGCGGTCGTGCACGCTCTCCTCATGATCCCCCTGCTCATGGACGGGATCGGCGTACTCACGGCGGCACGAGTGATCCTCTACGGACTGGTGAACTGGATCGTCCTCTCGGGACTCGTCTACCTCATCGGCAAGTACGTTCTCGATGGCGACGGCTCGTTTCCGGGGACGATGGCTGCCACCTCGATCGGATACCCGGTGTTGCTCGCTGCCATCGTGCTGGCCCCCTTCCTTCGTCCGTTGCAGGCGCAACTCATCGTCTCGATCTGGCTGGTGGCAACGGTGTGGATGGCGGCCCGGGCGGCCCTCGACCTCCCCAAGCTCCAGGCGGCTGCCGCCGCAGTCGGGGGTTGGCTGGCATTCGTGGTGGTGTCGCTGCTCTTCCGGTTCTAGATGCCCACCTACCGGATCGACCTCGCCTATGACGGGTCGGGGTTCCGGGGGTGGGCGCGCAATGCGGGGGTGCGCACCGTCCAGGGAGAGATCGAGCGAGCCCTGGCGACGGTGCTGCAGACCGAGGTCGCCCTCTCCGTGGCCGGGCGCACCGATGCCGGCGTTCATGCCCGGCACCAGGTGGCGTCGTTCGCTTTCGAGTCCGGCATCGACATCGAGGCGGTGGTTCGCTCTCTCCGCACGATGCTTGCCCCCGAGGTATCGATCCACGACCTGCAGTCGGTGGCCGAGGACTTCGACGCTCGCTTCTCAGCGGTACGCCGCTCCTACCGCTACTTCATCGACGAATCGAGCCACCACGATCCGCTGCGTGCCCGATGGGTGTGGCACCTCGGCGAGCACCTCGATGTCGATGCGTTGAACCGCGCCGCGGCCCAGCTCGTCGGAGTCCACGACTTCGCCTCGCTGTGCCGGGCCGTGGAGGGAGGGACGACGGAGCGGACGGTGGATGGTGCGGAGTGGAGGAGAGGCACCAGGCACCAGGCACCAGGCACCAGCGAGGGGTCCACCAACCCGCTCCTGGTCTTTTCGGTGTCCGCCAAGGCGTTTTGCCATCAGATGGTGCGGTCGATGGTCGCCCTGTGCGTCGACGTGGGCCGGGGCCGGGTCCGTGCCGAGGCGGTGTCCGGCATCCTCGAGCAAAGAGACCGCAACGCCGCCCGAGGAGTGGCCCCGCCACACGGGTTGGTGTTGTGGGAGGTGGAGTACTGAGGAAGTCACCAGTCCCCAGTCTCGAGTCCCCAGTCCCCAGTCAGACCACCTTGGCGCTCAGGATCTTCGGGTTTCGGGTCGTTCCGACGCCGGCGGGTTTCCTGGTGACTGGCGACTG
>CAYYIA010000362.1:0-1805 GCA_964471875.1 uncultured Acidimicrobiia bacterium | reverse complement strand
GGGCTGCAAGCGGTGCTGTTCATCGACGTCGCCACGTTCCTCGTGGCGATGACCGCCCTCTTCATCGTCCGCTTTCCCCGTCCCGAAGGCCACGAGACGGCGAGCACCGGCAACCTGCGCGCCGATGCCGCACTGGGCTGGCGGTTCGTGCGGGAACGGCCCGGGTTGTTCGGACTGCTGTGGATCTACGCCGGCGTCAACTTCAGCCTCGCCTTCGCCAACGTGCTCCTCATCCCCCTCGTGGTTGCCTTCGCCTCCGAAGGGGCAGCCGGAGGCGTGTTCTCCGCTGCCGGAGTAGGGCTCATCGCCGGCTCGGTGGCGGTCAGCGCCTGGGGTGGTCCCAAGCGGCGGGTGCGCGGAACGATGCTGGCGATCATGGGCGGAGGCGCGTTCGTGATGCTGTGCGGCCTGCGCCCCTCGCTGCTCCTCGTGTCCATCGGCTCGATCGGCCTCATGGCGATCGTTCCCATCGCCAACACTTCGAGTCAGGTGCTGTGGCAGCTCAAGGTCCCCCCAGCCATGCAGGGTCGCGTGTTCTCCATCCGGCGGATGATCTCCCAGGGAATCTCCCCCATCTCGATTCTGCTGGCCGGCCCGCTCGCCGACAACGTGTTCGAACCCCTCCTGGCCCCGGACGGGGCCCTGGCCGACACCGTCGGCGCCGTGATCGGAACCGGAGTGGGGCGCGGGGTCGGGTTCATGTTCGTCGTCACCGGTCTGCTCACGGTCCTGCTCGGACTCATCGGCCAGCTGGCACCGCGGGTACGCAACCTGGAAGCCGAGTTGCCGGATCACGTACCCGATCAGCCCACGGCCGAGACACCTCAGGCTGCCGGCTGACGGCTTCCGGGCCGGCTCTCGCCCTCCCTGGCATCATCCACCGCGTGGAGCGCCCAGGCGAGATCCTGCTCCGGATCGGCGACGGCGAGGCTGGCCGACCAGCCGTGGGTGGCGCCGGCCCGTTCCCATCGGTGCCAGACGAGGCGGTCGCAGGCGGTGGCGAGTTCCGCAGATGAGGCAGGCCACTCGAGGTCGCCGAGCATCGTGAGCGCCCACCAGGCGGCGAACCGCCCCAGCGGCCCGCCGCGGCGACGCCCGTAGGCGCCACCGCTTGCCGCGGTCCACGCCATCCACGCCATCGCTTCGGAACCGGAGATCTCCGCGGCGACGAACGGCCCTCCGGCCAGTGCCGCCATCGCCGCTCCACCATCACCGCGCACCGCGATGGCCGCCACCGAACCGTTGGACTGCTCGGCCCAGGGCAAGGCGAGGGACACCAGCGCCTCGACACCATCGGCATCGTCGACGGCGACCCCCGCCTCGGGGTGGGGCCACGGGCGGAGATCCACCGGTGCCGGTGCCGGAAACTCCGCCTGCGATGAGCGGTAGGTGGCGACGGGGTACCGCGGCTCCCAGCCCTCGAGCCGCAGGGGGATCTCGAGCACGGTGCGATCGATCGAGGGATCGCCCCGGAGGTCTTCACCCCGCATCACCCGCTCATGCGCCGCCAGCGCCTGGGTGGGGCCCGAGGGAAGATGGGAGCCGAGATCCGCCCACGGGTGGGTCGAGGCGGCCACCTCCCACAGTGGACCGAGAGCAAATCGGCCCGCGGTCTCGGTCACCACCGGACCGGCGAACGGGGCTGGGGCTTCGAGGGCGAGTCGATACTCGGCGTACTCGGCGGCGGGCCACAGCTGTAAGCCGCGCTCCAGGGCGTGACGACAGCGATCGCGGAGATCGACGATCGCCGGCCAGTCGCGCGAGGCGGCGAGGCCGTCGACCAGCCGCACCAGTCCGTCGAGGTC
>CAYYIA010000361.1:0-1807 GCA_964471875.1 uncultured Acidimicrobiia bacterium | reverse complement strand
CGATGGGGTTCTGTCTCTTTGCCTCCGTCGTGGTCGCCGCCAAGGAGGCCCAGTCGCGCGGGGTCGGCCGGGTCCTGATCGTCGACTGGGACGTCCACCACGGCAACGGAACCCAGGCCCTGGTCGAGGCCGATTCGTCGATCCGCTTCGTCTCCCTCCATCAGTGGCCCCACTGGCCATTCACCGGGGCCGCGGAAGAGCGGGGCGTCGGCAACGTCTTCAACCTCCCGATGCGGGCCGGCCTCCCGCCGGAGCAGTACCAGGAGACGCTCTGGGATGGGATCCTCTCCGCCACCACCGGCTGGACCCCGGACCTCATCCTGGTCTCCGCCGGCTTCGACTCGATGCGGGGCGATCTCCTTGGCGGCTTCACCCTCGAGCCGACCCATTACGCCGAATGGACCCTCCGGCTCCGGGAGCGGTTTCCCGCCGTCCCGCTCGCCGTGGCGCTCGAAGGCGGCTACGTCCCGGTCCGCCTGGCGGATGGCGTCCAGGCCGTGGTCGAGGCCCTGGCCTGAGCGGCCCTGTCGCCCGGTCCGGTTTTTGTATACAATTCGTCAACCCTCCCATTCACCATCAGCGCCGAGTCTGCCGTGTCGAACCGCCTTCGGATCCAGGCCGAGATCCTCACCCTCAAGACCAAGTACCCGTTCAAGATCGCCCGGGGCAACCAGGACTCGTACCGCACGGTGCTGATTCGGGTGATCGACCACGACGGAGTCGAAGGATTGGGCGAGGCCACTCCGCAGAAGTTCTACGGCGAGACCTGCGAGACGGTCCTCGCCGCCTTGGTGACCTACGCCACCGCGATGCCGGAGACCGCCTTCCAGCTCGAGGAGGCCGAGCGGGCGCTCGAACGAGCGATGATCGGCAACAACTCGGCCCGGGCGGCGCTCTCCACCGCCTTGCACGACCTGGTCGGCAAGCGGCTTGGCGTGCCGGTCTGGAAACTGTGGGGCCTCGACGCGGCCAAGGCGCCGATGTCGACCTTCACCATCGGGATCGATACCGCCGAGATGATCAAGAAGAAGGTCCGGGAGGCGGAGCAGTATCCGATCCTCAAGATCAAGCTGGGACTCGACAACGATCTGGAGATCCTCCAGGCGATCCGGGAGGTGACCGATCGGGAGTTGCGAGTCGACGCCAATTGCGGCTGGACCCGGAAGCAGGCGATCAGGATGCTGCCGGTGCTGGAGGAGTACGGGGTCACGGTGCTGGAGCAGCCGCTACTGCCGACCGACCTCGACGGCCTCGCCGCGGTGGCCAAGGCCTCCCGGATTCCGGTGATCGTCGACGAGAGCTGCCTGGTCGCCAGCGACATCCCCCGGCTGGTGGGGCTGGTCGACGGGATCAACATCAAGCTGGCCAAGACCGGCAGTCTCCGGGAAGCGCTCCGGATGATCGCGATCGCCCGGGCCCACCAACTGATGGTGATGGTGGGTTGCATGATCGAAAGTTCGATCGGGATCACCGCGGCCGCCCACTTCACCCCGCTGGTCGACATCGCCGATCTCGACGGGGCGGCGCTCCTGGCCCACGACCCGTACGTTGGCGCGACCATCGCGAACGGTCGGATCCGGCTGCCCGACCTTCCCGGCCTCGGGGTCACCCCCCGCTAACGGGCCTGCTCGGCGGCGCGGGCAAAGAGGGCCGCCCGCTCCGCCGGTCCGAACATCCGTCCGTCGAGCCACACCGCGCTGATCCGCCGAGCATTGCCAACGTCGCTCAGCGGATCGGCGTCGACCAGCACCAGGTCGGCCTTCTTCCCGGTGGTCACGCTGCCGAGCGAGTCGGCGATCCCGAGGAA
>CAYYIA010000360.1:0-1810 GCA_964471875.1 uncultured Acidimicrobiia bacterium | reverse complement strand
GAACCCTTTGCAGGGGTGATCGGGCACCACGATGTGCTCGAACTCCTCGCCACCGAGGCTTCGAACCCGGCGCACGCCTATCTGTTCGTCGGTCCGGGGAGCGTGGGAAAGGCCGCTGTGGCTCGGCGCTTTGCCGCGCTCCTGCTGTGCGGCGACGACGAAGGCTGTCGTCGCCGGGTGCTCGCCGACCTCCATCCCGACCTCATCGTGGTGGAGCCCGACGGCCGTACTGCACTCGGGGTCGAGCGGGCACGGGAGACGGTGGCTCGGGCCGTGCTGTTTCCCGTCGAGTCCAAGCACAAGGTCTTTCTCTTCGAGGAAGCCGGTGCCATGAACGACGAAGCCGCCAATGCCCTCCTCAAGACCCTCGAGGAGCCGACGGCGTCCACGATCTTCGTGCTGGTCGCCGAGTCCGAGGACGACCTGCCGCCAACCGTGGCGAGCCGATCGCGTACGGTGCTGTTCGGGCGGGTGTCCGAGGAGGAGGTCGTCGGGGCCCTCGTTGCACGCGGGGTCGCCGTGGATCAGGCGAGTCGGGTCGCAGTCGCCGCCGGAGGTCGTCCTGGCCTGGCGCTGCTCCTCGCCACCCGTCCCGAGGTGGCCGCCTTTCGGGCGGCGTGGCTGTCGGTGCCTGCTCGACTCACCTCGCACCCCGGCGACGCCATCCGCCTTGCCGAGGCAATGGTGTCCGGCGCCGAGCCGTTGCTTGCGGAACTCGGTGAGCGTCAGGAGCGCGAGCTCGGCCTCGCCGAAGACGAAGGCCGCGATCCCAGGGTCGTCAAAGATCGCCACGAGCGGGAGCGACGACGGGCCGCAGCCGCGCTCCATCTCTCCGGGCTCGAGATCCTGGCATCGTGGTACCGCGATGCCGCCGTTGCCTCCTTTGGCGGGCCGGTGCGCAACCGTGACGTGCCGGGCCCGGAACTCGCCGGCGTCGGTGCCCGCGATGCCGTGGCTCGGGCGAGGCGGGTGATGCTCACCGCCGACTCCCTGGAAGTGAACCAACGACCCGAGCTCGCCTTCAGCGCGCTCTTTGCCGACCTTGGCGCATCGACCTGAGATCGGATTCTCCCGCGGCGCCCGGACGGCGTGGCGGCTCGCCGCCCCGATCGCCCGCGGCCTGGGCCGATGGTGGGTCGATTTCGAGCGGCGCGGGCTGGCGCTTCCTTCCGGTCCGGTGGTGGTGGCTGCCAACCACTTCTCCAATGTCGACCCGGTCGTCGTCGGCATGACCGCTGGTCGGCCGATCCGATTCCTTGCCGTCGACGAGTTGTTCGGAAACTCGTCGACGTTCGATGCGCTCACCCACTGGCTGGGAGCGATTCCCCTGTCGCGCACGAGGGCACCCCTCGGCGCTCTGCGCCTCGCTCTCGCCGAACTCGGTGCCGGGGGATCGGTAGGGGTGTTCCCCGAGGGGGTGCGGGTGTGGGCCTGGGGAGAGACGGCACCACGACGCGGTGCGGCCTGGCTGGCCCGTCGCGCTGGCGTTCCGCTGGTGCCGATCATGGTGGCCGGAACGGATCAGGTGATGGGCCGCGGCGGTCACCGCATCGCCCGGTCCCGGGTCACCGCAACGGTGTGCGAGCCGATCCTCCCCGCCGACTACCGGGGTCACCATGACCCCATCGGTGCCATGACCGAGGAGTGGCGGAGCCGAGTAGGGGCGGAGTTGGAGAGGGTGTATGCCGAGTGGGCGGCGGAGTAGGGCGGTTCGCCGATGGCAGATGGCAGATGGCAGATGAAGAGACGAGCCTCTTGCTGACTCTGACTGGCGACTGGTGACTGGCGACTGGTGACTTCTTCCTTCCTA
>CAYYIA010000359.1:0-1815 GCA_964471875.1 uncultured Acidimicrobiia bacterium | reverse complement strand
GAAGTAGCACGCCAGGTCGAAGGTGATCACACCGCCCCCGTAGGCCTCGGCGAACCCCATCCACACCCCGTCGGGCAGCACATCGCCGGCAACGACGCACCCCGACCCGTTGGGGGCGCCGGACACCCCGAACACCACCGGCAGCACATGGGCGTCCACGACGCCATAGACGATGGCTGCCGTGGTGGTTGGCGCCACCGTGGTGGTGGTGGTGGTGGTGGTGGTGGTGGTGGTGGTGGTGGTAGTGGTTGTCGTCGTTTCGGGTACGGTCGTCGTCGCCACGGACGTGGTCGTTGCCGCGGTAGTCGTCGCGGCCGTCGTGGTCGACGAACCCGCATCGTCATCTCCGCACGAGGCGAGCAGCAGGCCGACGGCGAGGGTGAGCGTGAGTACTCGATGCATCACTACTCCTTCAGGCGGCATTTACGGCAGATACTGCTCGACGATCCCGGTGGCGACGCCACCGTTCACATAGAGCCACACGGGGCAGAACTCACCCGGGCAGGTCGTGAACGAATCCGCGGTCGGCCAATCGGCCAGGGCGATCGGCGTGGGCTCCGGACCGCTGATCATGTCCACGTAGTACACCTGCGCCGAAGGCGAGATCGGCACGCTGTAGACCTTCGGGTTCAGGTTGCGAACGTAGAAGTCGAACGCCTCGGCGCCGTCGGCGGTGGCCGCAGCAACGGCGGCGTCACCGGTGAAGAAGCAAGCGAGGTCGAACGTGATCACCCCGCCGGAAACGGCCTCGACGAACCCGAACCAGACCCCTGCGGGAAGCACATCTGCGCCGACGACACAACCCGAGCCATGGGGATCTCCAGCGACGCCGAACACGTCCGGGAAGAAGTCCGTGGGGTCGATCTGGTAGAGCGCGGCCGCCGTGGTCGTGGTCGCCATGGTCGTGGTGGTGGCCACCGTGGTCGTCGGAGCCACCGTCGTGGTCGTTGCCGCCGTCGAGGTCGGAGCCAGGGTCGTGGTCGTCGTTGCGGTCGTGGTCGTGGCGGTGACGGTCGTCACGGCATCGTCGTCACCGCACGCGGCGGCCAGGAGCATCACGGATAGGAGCAGAGTCGCAGGCCGTCTCACGGCCCACCTCCTCATCGGCGCCGGAGCGATCCGGCAGGGGCCTCGGTACCTCCGGCGACACGGCCGCCGGTGACCTTCACGATACCTCCGCCCGGCCGGTCCCGATCACAGCGAGCGCAACCAGACCCCATCGGCGCCTGGCGAGAACCCCGCCCGGCGAAACATCTCGGGTGTGCCGTGGTAGGCGGCTGCCGCCGACTTCGGGTCACGCGACGGGTATGCCTCGACCGTGGTGTGACCGGCATCACGCAGCAACTCGCAGGCGGCGTCGAGCAGGGTCATGCCGAGGCCGTGGCGGCGATAGGCAGGGCCGACGACGAAACACACGATGGCGCCGGTTCGGGCGTCTCGCCCGTCGCCGCGACGGTGCGCCGGGTATGCGGTGAGGGGACCGGCGTTCACCCACCCGGCCACGACACCATCGACATGGGCGAGCACGCCCGTGGAAGCGCCGCTGCGCAGGCGATCGATCATCTCGGCGCGATTCGTCTGCCATGACCGAGAGTCCCAGGTGGTCGGATCGAGGTGATGGAACATGCAGTAGCACGAGGCCCACCCGACGTTGTCGGTGAACGCGGTGGCGTCGAACAGCTCGAGGAAGTCATCCACCAGCTGCTCGGACACCGGGGTCACCGTGACTTCACCGAGCGCGGCGAGGCGGTCGGGTGGGGCGCCGAGCACCCGCTGCCGCTCGATGGCGTTGCGCGCCGTCACCAGGCCGACCGC
>CAYYIA010000358.1:0-1832 GCA_964471875.1 uncultured Acidimicrobiia bacterium | reverse complement strand
CATGGCATTGGCATCCACCCGACCGTCATCCACACCAAAGGTCCCGCCCACCAGCCCTTCCGTGGCAAGCGCGGGAAACGCGGCGGCGATGGCCTCGGCGTCGAGCCACTCGACACGGCACCCCAGCGACTGCTGCGTGGCGATTCCGGCCTGAGCCGCTTCGTAACCCGCCTCATCGACCAGAAAGAGATTGCCCTCCCGGCGCGGTAACGGCTCCGGCCGGAAGGCGGGCGTCTCCATCTCGTCGGCAAATGTCTCCAGAACCCGCATCGTGTACTGGGAGATGCGGATGTTCTCCTCGAGGTTGAACTGGATCCGCACGTTCCCATCGGTCAGTGTCGTCGAGGCGAACCGGTAGGTGGGGTCACGCTCGAGGACCGCGACCGACATCGTCGGGTCGGCGGCAAGGAGGTGATAGGCAACGGAGGAACCCATGATGCCTCCCCCAACGATCACCACGTCGAAGGCCAAGGGCTACTCCCGGAACCAGGGAGCGTATGACAGTCCGACGAGCACGCCCTCCGGACTCAACACCCGGGCCACGGTCTGGCCCCACGGCTCGGTGCGCGCCGGGTGGATGAGCCGATACCCGGCCGCCTCCATTTCGGCAGCGGCGGCGGCGACGTCGTCCACATCGAACTCGATGGTGGCCGTGGGCGTAGGGATGCCTTCGGGCCAGGTCTCCGATGCGAAACATGCTTGGGCCGCAGCCGCGAGCGGCCACACCCCGAAATGCTTGGCGCCGTCCACATCGTTGGAGTGGCGATACCCGTCGTCGTTGGCGAGAGGCAGCCCCAGCGTGTCCACATAGAAGTGCGCAGACGCATCGGGATCGGGTGTGATCACGGCGAAGCCGGAGATGAAGAGGACCTTCATCGCGGGAACATTAGGAGAGGCACTAGGTCCTAGGCGCTAGGCACCAGAAATGCCCAAGCAAGGACCCGCGCCGACAAGACCACCGTGCGGCCCCCAAGGCGTTCTGGCTAGTGCCTAGTGCCTGGTGCCTGGTGCCTACTCAGGGCTTCCGCAATTCCCCCCACCGGTTGCCCTGCGCCACGTCGAGGATCGTCCACGCCATGGCGAGGGCGCCGTCGCGCATCGCCTTGTCCCCGTCGGGAGTGATGGTGTGGGCGGCGAACTCGGGTTGGTGGTTGACGGCTCCCTTGGTGTCCATCCCGATCATCGGGTGGATGGCCGGTACCACGTGGCTGACGTTGCCCATGTCGGTGCTGCCTGCGGTCGACGCCGGTCGGTCCTTGGCTCGACCCATGGTGCGTCCAAGTGCTGTGCTGTTGGCAGCGAACAACTCGGCCATGAGCGGTTCGGTGAGGATGTCCTCGTACTCGTGGCCCGACTGGGCGAACTCCACGGTGCAGCCGGTGGACCGTGCCGCGGCCTCGGCCATGGCAGTGAACCGGTCGAGCATGTAGGCGAGGCGGTCCTTGGTCAGCGCTCGTACGTACCACTCGCTCTCGATGCGCGAAGGGATGATGTTGGGGGCGTCTCCTCCGTGGGTCACGATCCCGTGCAGCTTGTCGGTCGGCAGCATCTGCTGGCGGAAGGTCGACACGTTCATGTACAACTGGACGAAGGCATCGAGGGCATTGATCCCCTCCCACGGGGCGGCGGCGGCGTGGGCGTCCTTGCCCCGGTAGGTGACGGCGAGATGCTTGATGGCGAGTGCCACCGGGTCGACCACGCTCTCCGGAGAGGGGTGGATCATCATCGAGGCCGCAGCTCCGGCGAAGGCCCCGGCGTTGATGAGGTCCACCTTGCCGCCGCGGGCCTCCTCGGCCGGGGTACCGAGCACGGTGATGCGAAACCCGAGCTCG
>CAYYIA010000357.1:0-1840 GCA_964471875.1 uncultured Acidimicrobiia bacterium | reverse complement strand
AACGCTCCGTCGATGTCGGACCATTCGACGGGGACGCTCACCGAGATCGCTCCGGTGTCGTCGGTGATGGTCATGTACGCGTCGTAGTCCGCCCCCGCCGTCGCCTCCGGGGCCGTCACCTGGAAGGTGGCGATGATCTCGTCGGCGGCGTCGAGGTCGGCCTGGGTGAGCAACTGGAGGTCGACGGCGACGGTGAACGACTGGTCCGGCGGCCGGGCGACGATGAGGATCATCGTCGTCCCGATGCCGCCGCAGTCGTCGTAGCGGTCGAACGCGCCCTGATACATGCCGTCGTCGTAGTCGTAGCGGGCGTCGTAGACACACGTCGTCCCATAGGCGGCACCGAAGGTATCGAGGTAGTCATCGATGGATCCGGGGAGTTCCGTGGTGGCCATGATGAAGACTCCGGGCACGTCCCAGCCAGCGTCGAAGGCCGCCATGTCGGGGCTGGCCGCCAGGCCGGGGCCGGCGCCAACGGCGCTCTCGAACAAGGGGAACCCGTCCCACATGCCGCCGTCGATGTCGGCCCACTCGATGGGGACGGAGACGGTGATCGAGCCGCTGTCGTCGGTGATGGTGGTGTAGCCGCTGTAGGGGGTGCCTTCGGGGAGTTCACCGGCCCCGGAGGTGATGGTGGTGGTGACTTCGAGTTCTCGTCCGTTGAGTTGACCGGCGAGGACCTCACCGGTCGCGGCGCGGAAGACGGTGATGTCCAAGACGTCGGTGACGGTGTGGCTGCGCAGCACGTCGCAGTAGGCGGCGAGTGTCCCATCGACGCCGATGTCGAGCCGGCCGAGCTCGAAGATGAGATCACCACCACGCACGCCGGCGATGTCGGCGGGTGATCCGGCATCCACCGAGTAGACCCAGACGCCGGAGAAGGTGTCTCCGACGAAGGCCTCGCCGTTCACCCCGATCGACTCGACGTCGATACCGGTCATCAACTGGGTGACGACGGGGCGGGCGACGTCGCGTCCGATGGCAAACGACTGGCCCGCTTCGTTGCCGGCGTAGGCGATACCGACCAGCTGACCGTCTTCGGTGACCAGCGGTCCGCCCGAGTTGCCGGGCAGGGTCTCGGCGGAGTGTTCCACGACGGCATCCACCGACGACCAGGTGCTCTCCCCGTCGGCGTCGGCCTTGGAGATGATCCCCTCCAGCAGGGTGTACTCGGGGTCGCCAAGCGGATGGCCGGCGGCGTAGATGCCGAGTCCGGCGTTGATCTCGCCGTCGAACCATTCCACGAAGGGAAAGCCGTCGCCGGCGATGTCGATCACCGCCAGATCGGAGCATTCCGACACGCCGACGATGCGGGCATTGAGCGGCTCCTCCGACCCGCCGACGTACACCTCCAGCAGTGCGGCGCCGGTGACCACGTGGTTGTTGGTGATCGCCAGGCCGCTGGGGTCGATGATCACCCCCGACCCGCCGCCGGTGACATTGCCCAGCGCACCCTCGAACGGATCCACAAAGCTGCCCTGGGCGACGATGCGGATCACCGCACCTTCCACCCCCTCCAGGGTGTCCACCGCCCCCGGGGCCGCAATGGTGGTGCTCCCTTCAGAGGTCGTGGTGATGATCGACCCACCGTCACCGCCACAGGCGGCGACGAGGAGCATGACGACGACGAGGGGGAGGAGGCGCTGGCGCACGTCGGTCCTTTCAGTGGCGACGCCGACCGACGGCGCACCCCGAAACCAGGGGCCGGCTTCCCACCAGCATGCGCCGCCCTTCGCCAGCTCCGACAGGGTCCAACGACCCACGCCGAGCGCGTCGGGGCCCGGCGCAGGTTCGCCGGGCCCCGTCGCAATCGATCGAGGATTCGGTTAAGGGTGGTTTG
>CAYYIA010000356.1:0-1844 GCA_964471875.1 uncultured Acidimicrobiia bacterium | reverse complement strand
TGTCCGAATCGTCATCGGAGTCGTCGTCCGAGTCGCCGAGCGTGGTCGACGTGGTCGAATCGTCGTCGGCACGGTCGTCGTCCAATGTCGTCGACGTGGTGCTGCCATCACCGGGCAGGGTGGTGGTCGACCCCGGCTGATCCGAATCGCCGAACGCCAGGTTGCCGTCCTCGATCTCCGCCTCGAACTCCACCTCGGCCCCGGTGGCGTCACGGAAGGTCAGCTTGAGGTGGGAACCATCCTGACGATCGATGGTGTAGGTCCAACCCTCGGCGGCCTCGGCCCCGACGAGGGCGAGTACCCCTCCGTCGGTGGTGAAGGTCACGGATCCGGCGTCGCCCACGGGGCGGGTGATGGTGTCGGCCCTTGCCGCCGAGGCGACAAAGCCGATGGTGAAGACGATCAGGGCAAGGCCGGCGGCCCCGCTCAGGATGCGCTTCATGGTGTGGTGCTCCCTCTGGTAGTGGTCGACACCACGATGCCCGTGCCGGGCCTGTGGACGCCTCAGCCAGGTCTTAGGGAATCCTCAAGCCGCAGACCCGGCCGATCAGCCGATGCGCTGCTGCAGCGCCGCCGGATCCTGGGCGACGGCGATGGCGGTCGCCTTGTCGATGCGGCGTTCCTCGACGAGGCGGGCGAGGTGATCGTCAAGCCGGATCATGCCGAGGTGGCGCGAGGTCTGGATGACATCGTTGATCCGGTTGATCTCGTTGTTGCGGATCAGGTTGGCGATGGCCGGGGTCATGAGCATGATCTCGAGGGCGGCCACCCGCCCGCCGAAGCCGGGACCGCCCGTGGCGATGCCCCGCGCAGGGACCAGGACCTGGGAGATCACCGCTGCCAGCGACATTGCCAACTGCACCCGGATCTGCGCCTGTTGGCCGGCAGGGAACACATCGATGATGCGGCTCACCGTCGTCGCGCTCCCGGTGGTGTGCAGCGTCGCCAGTACGAGGTGTCCGGTCTCCGCGGCCGTGACCGCGGCGGCAATCGTTTCGAGGTCGCGCATCTCGCCCACCAGGATGACGTCGGGATCCTGACGAAGCACCCGCCGCATCGCCTCGGGGAAGTCGGGAACATCGATGCCGATCTCCCGGTGGGTGACCAGGCTCTTCTTGTGCTGGTGGTAGAACTCGACGGGGTCCTCGATGGTGACGATGTGGCGATCGAGGTTGGTGTTGATCCAGTCCACCATGGTGGCGAGCGTCGTCGACTTGCCCGAACCGGTGGGACCGGTGACCAGAACAAGGCCGCGCGGCCGCCGCAGCAGATCGACGATCCCCTCGGGAAACCCGATCTCATCGAATCGCAGCAACTCGTTGGAGATGCGACGCAGCACCGCGCCGTAACCGCTGCGGTGGCGAAGCACGCTCGCCCGGAAGCGATTTCCGCTCCCGTGGGCCACACCGAAGTCGGTGGTGCCGGTCGCCTCCACTTCGGCCCACTGGGCATCCGAGCAGAGAGCACGACAGAACGACTCGGTGGCCTCTCGACCCCACACGGCCTCGCCGAGGGGGATCATCACCCCGTCACGACGGGCGATGGGACGACTGCCGGCGGTGACGTGGAGATCCGATGCCCCAATGGCGGCGGTGGCATCGAGGAGTTCGGCGACGAGGCCGCGGCGCGCCGGGGCCACCGGTCGTGGGGAAACGGCCGCGGGCTGCGAGGGCAGGTCTCGGGTGCTCATCCGACCTGGTATCGGCAACCAGGGGGGTCACCTTGAAGGTGCCACCGGCTGGGACAATGGCCGAATGCTGATCCGCCTGGGCCGGGCCCTCCGCCTGCATTGTCCCCGCTGCGGCTCGCCCGGAGTGGTGCGCCGCCTCCGCATGGCGGAGACC
>CAYYIA010000355.1:0-1873 GCA_964471875.1 uncultured Acidimicrobiia bacterium | reverse complement strand
ACCGGAGACGACCTTCATCAGGGTCGACTTGCCTGCGCCGTTTTCGCCCAGGAGACCGTGCAGTTCCCCGGGTGCGATCTCGAGGTCGACGCCATCGTTGGCGCGCACCGACCCGTAGTGCTTGTGGATGTCGCGTAGTACGAGGCTCATCGGCAGCAGTGCGAAGGGGCGGTCGTCCGGGGCCGGTGGCACCGGCCCCGGACGATCACCAGATCGCTATTCGGCGGCGCTGGCGCCGACGATGCCTTCGAGCAACTGCTCGGCGTACCAGATCTGGTAGTCGGTCGCCTCCTCACCGTCGGTGAGGAACACGGATCCGTCCTGCCAGTTCAGCGGACCGCGGTACAACTCGATGTCGCCACTGCCGAGTCCGGCGATGAAGTCATCGAGGCTGTCCGACGCCTCAGCGGAGAGTCCTTCACCGGACACCCAGCCGACTGCACTCGTGTCGGGATCATTGATGTCGTCCCAGTCCGGACCCAGCCAGAGCCAGGTCGCCTCGAACTCGTCATCGATCACCGACTGCACCGCGTCCACATAGGCAGGTCCCCAGTTGAAGTACGGAACGCCCAGGCAGGCGGCCGGAGCCGCCGCACAGGCGCCCTTGAAGTCGTAGGGGATGGCCCACACAGACTCATCCGCGGCAAATGCCTGACCAACCCGCACGATGGCCTCGGTCGTGTCGATTCCGGAGATCACCACATCGGCACCGGCGGCCAGGAACTCGTTCGTCACCTGGGTCGGATCGAGGGTGAATCCGGGAATGTTGAACCAGAAGCCGATCCACTTGACCTCGAAGCCGAGCGTGCTCGGATCCTGCTCCCGGTAGTTCTCCCAGCAGTACCGCGCTCCGAGGAACGCCGAGTTCACCAGCCTGCGGGTCTCATCGTTGATCAATGGACCGAGGTAGGCGATCTGCCCTGTCTCCGTCGTGAGTGCCGCCGCACACCCGGCCATCATCTTGGCGTACTCCATCCGCCCCATGATGTTGCCGAGGTTGGTGAGATCGGCCCGATAGCCCGTGCCCTCGGCCCAGGCGCTGTCGCCCGACGACCAGATCATCGGGATATCGGGATGCTGCGCGGCCGCGGCCTCGATGCCGTCCCTCATGTCATCCGACGTGGCGAAGATCATCTGCGCTCCGCCGGCAACCATCTCGTCCACGACCGACTCGATCGTGGTCTCGGGGCGATCGGCCGTGTTCACCTTGTCCAGGACGATCATCGCGTCGGCGGGCAAGCCCAGCTGCTCGACGACATACAACCCCGCCTCGTAGTGCGCCTGCGACCAACCCTGGTCGTTCTGCGGACCAACGAGGATCATTCCGAACTTGAAATCGGCGGGCGCTTCGCCGCCGTCGTCGTCACCGCACGCGGCAACGATCAGCGACACCGCTGCTAGCAGCGCGAAGCGCTTCAGCCATCGACCCTGTCTCCCCATGCCGTCTCCCTCCGGTGGTGAGTCCAAATGTCTCTCGGCAGGGAACATCCCGTCCCCATCGGCCCGACTGTACGTGATTCGAGCCCGCGAATCACAACCGTGGGGTTTGGCCTTCGGGTTGTCCACAGGCGGCGTTCGAGCCGGGGAATGGCCCGCCACCGATCCGGGTTGACACGATGCCGCCCCCCAGGAGCACCAATGCCTGCGATCGCCCCAGTCGACGTGCTGACCCTCCCCCGCATTGCCACCCCGGGTGACGACGGCGAACGCTCCGTGGTGTCGGTCACCACCGCTCCGCGGGGTTTCGAAGGAGAGGGATTCCCCGTGAAACGGGCGTTTGCCGGTGTCGACCTCGCCTTGCTCGATCCCTTCATCCACCTCGACCAGATGGGCGAGGTCGAGTATGCCCCGGGCGAACCCAAGGGCACCCCAT
>CAYYIA010000354.1:0-1884 GCA_964471875.1 uncultured Acidimicrobiia bacterium | reverse complement strand
CATGGTTCGGGCACCGGGCCGAGCTCGTAAGGGAGCGCAATACGCAATACGCAATACGCAATACAGGGGACTTCTAGCGAAGTACGGCATGTGGTAATCGTGTCGGGTGCGTGACGTCACTGACAACCGGGTGTTGCGCAACTCGACAGGCCTCGCCCGCATGGTGTATGACCTGACGTCTCGGCTGCCGCGCTACGAACGATTCGGGCTCACGAGCCAGATGCAGAGGGCATCGGTCTCGATCCCGGCCAACATCGCCGAGGGATTCGGCCGTGGATCAGCCGGGGATCTGGAGCGCTCCTTGCGGATTGCGTCCGGGTCAGCCGCCGAGCTCGTCGTGCTCCTCGAACTCGCCGCATCCGTCCACGGTGTGTCCGATCCGGCGGTGCTTGACCGGCTCGATCACGTGAAACGCCAACTGATCCTCCTCACCCGACGTGTCGCCAGCAG
This sequence comes from uncultured Acidimicrobiia bacterium, assembly GCA_964471875.1. Taxonomy (GTDB): domain Bacteria; phylum Actinomycetota; class Acidimicrobiia; order Spongiisociales; family UBA11373; genus UBA11373. The sequence goes on along the minus strand of CAYYIA010000354.1, from coordinate 1,434 downwards.
TCGAGCGAAGTGAGTGGCCGGGGCCGCTGCAGCTCTCGCCCTACCTGAGTAGATTCCCCCTCCGAACGTATTGCGTATTGCGTATTGCGTATTGCGCATTACCGCCCTCCCCGAAGGAGCCCGAACCATGTCGACCCTCCTCATCAAGTCCGGCACCGTCATCACCGCCACCGAGACCATGGCGGCCGACGTGCTCATCGACGGCGAGAGGGTCGTCGCCCTCGCCTCGCATGGAACCCAGAAGTGGACTGCCGACAAGGTGATCGACGCCAAGGGCAAGTACGTGTTCCCTGGCGGCATCGACGTGCACACCCACATGGAGTTGCCCTTCGGAGGCACCTACTCATCTGATTCGTTCGAGACCGGGAGCCGCGCCGCTGCCTTTGGGGGCACCACCACGATCATCGACTTCGCCGTCCAGGTGAAGGGCGGCTCGGCGATGGAGGGTTACGAGGCGTGGCGGGCCAAGGCCGACGGCAACGTCGCCATCGACTACGGCCTCCACATGATCACCGGCGACATCAACGAGCAGACCCTCAAGGAGATGGGGATGCTCATGGACGAAGGGGTCACCTCGTTCAAGTTGTTCACCGCCTACCCCGGCGTCTTCTACTCCACCGACGGCGAGATCCTGCTGGCGATGCAGAAGGCCGCCGAGCTCGGCGCCACCATCTGCATGCACGCCGAGAACGGCATCGCCATCGACGTCTACGCCCAGCAGGCCCTGAAGCGCGGCGAGACCGACCCCATCTATCACGCCCTGGTGCGCAAGTCCCTCCTCGAGGGGGAGGCAGCGCATCGCACCATCGTGTTGGCCGAACTCACCGGTGCCCAGCTGTACATCGTCCACATGTCGGCCAAGGAGGCCCTGGAGGAGGTGAAGATGGCCCGCGACCGCGGTCTCAACGTCTTCGCCGAGACCTGCCCGCAGTATCTCTTCTTCGGGCTCGAAGAGATGATGAACGGCTTCGAAGGCGCCAAGTACGTGTGCTCCCCGCCGATGCGCGACCGCCTCGCCGGCCATCAGGAAGCATTGTGGAAGGGCCTGGCCACCAACGACCTGCAGGTGGTGTCCACCGACCACTGCCCGTTCTGCATGGACGAGCATCCGACCCTCGGCATCCAGAAGCGCCTGGGGGAGGGCGACTTCTCCAAGATCCCCAACGGCATGCCCGGTGTCGAACCCCGGTTCGAAGTGATGTACGACGGCGCCATCAACGGCAAGCGTCTCAACCTCAACCGGTTCGTCGAGATCACCGCCACCACCCCGGCGAAGATGTTCGGCCTCTACCCGAAGAAGGGCACGATCGCCCCCGGGACCGACGCCGACATCGTGATCTTCGACCCCAAGAAGAAGCACACCATCTCGGTGAAGACCCAGCACATGCGCGTGGACTACTCGGCCTACGAGGGCCGCGAGATCATGGGCAAGGT
>CAYYIA010000353.1:0-1888 GCA_964471875.1 uncultured Acidimicrobiia bacterium | reverse complement strand
GTACTGGCGGACGATGTCGGGGTACTCGCGCATCGCCGTGTCCATGTCGCAGAACAGCACGCCCAGGCTCTCGAGGTCCTCACGGTTGCGGTGGTAGACGACCTCCGACTCGTACTGGGCAGTGACGCCGGCGAGGTACTTGCGCTCCGCTTGCGGGATCCCCAGCTTCTCGTACGTGTTCTTGATGGACTCGGGCACCATGTCCCAGTCCTTCGCCTGACCCTCCATGGGTTTGATGTAGTAGTAGATGTCGTCGAAATCGATCTCGTCGAGCATTCCCCCGCCACCCCAGGTGGGCACCGGCTTGCGCAGGAACCGCTCGTAGGCCTTGAGCCGGAACGCGAGCATCCATTCGGGCTCGCGTTTCATGGCCGACATCTCGCGGATGATCGCCTCGTTCAGGCCCTTTTTGGGCTTGAAGATGTACTCGGCCTCGGTGTCGGACCAGCCGAGCTGGTACTTCCCGAGATCGATGTCGGCCTTGGCCATGAGACTCCATCCGTGGTGAGCGACGAATTGTGGCAGGGGGTGGCGCCGAAACAAGGGGGAGAAAAGCGGCAGCGCCGGCACGGAACTGGGGAGTGGGGGAAGACCGATCCGTGTCCGGCGCCAACCGCTCGCCTCCATTACAACACCTTCCCCCCGCTATGTGATGCCAACCACCTCCGGGGCCCTCGAGGCTCGGGTCGGTTTTCGTTGATTTCCTTGGGTTTTCGCACGTTCCCTAGGCTCAGCACATGCCGGTGATCGTGATCGGAGCCGATACCCCGACCGGTCGTGCGATCGTGCGCCGCCTGGCCGCCGCCGGTGGTGAGGTGCGGGCGTTCGTGTCGGCGGTGCCCGAGGCCGAGGAGTTGCGAGGTCGGGGCGTCAAGGTCGCCTGCGGCGACGTGAGCGATGCCTCCCATGTGGGCGCCGCAGCCGCCGGGGCCTTCTCGGCCATCCTCATCCCTGCCGCCGCCGCCGATGGTCGTCGGCTTTCCTTCGCCACTCCAGCGGGTGCGGTGGCGGGCTGGGTCCTGGCAGCCGATACCGCCGGTGTGACCCGCCTCATCGTCGTCGGTCAAGCCGTCGACCTGCCCGTGGGCGGCGGACCGCAGATCGTCGTGGTGCCCACTGCCGGGCGGACCGACGACGAGATCGCTGCCGCCGTCGCCGTGCTCGACGCGGCCGAACGCCTCTGACGTGTTTGACCAGCACTCCCCACAATGGGAGAGTTGTGCCCATCGGGCGCACCGTCGCCCGCGGTAGGGAGATTCGTTGACGAAACAGGACGATGTCGTACGCGTGCAGGGAACGGTTCTCGAGACCCTCCCCAACGCCATGTTCCGAGTCGAGATCGAGGGCGGTCTCGAGGTGCTGGCGCGTGCGTCCGGCAAGATGCGCCGCGGACGCTACATCCGCATTCTTCCCGGTGACAAGGTCGACCTCGACCTTTCGGTCTACGACCCGAGCCGGGGCCGCATCGTGTGGCGCTACAAGACGTAGCCGCTCAGCTCGGTCGGACCGACGGTCCGGGGTGCAAGCGCAGCACCAGTTCGAAGACCGTGCGACCCCGCACCCTCCGGTAGGTGAGATCTCCACCCATGAGGCGCGCCAGCTCGCGTGAGATCGCCAAGCCGAGACCGATGCTGCCCGGTGCTGCCGGGCCGACACCCACGCGGTGGTAGGGCTCGAAGATCCGTTCGGCTTCCTCCGCGGGGATCCCCGATCCTTCATCTGTGACGGTGAGCCAGGCACCAGAGGCGCGCATCCCGGTCGTGACCTCGATGGCGCCCGCTCCGTAGCGCAAGGCGTTGGTGAGCAGGTTGCGCACGATCTGACGGACCCGCGCAGGATCTCCGATGGCGAGAGCGGGTGACCCTGCCACCGTCACCCGAGCGCGCTC
>CAYYIA010000352.1:0-1889 GCA_964471875.1 uncultured Acidimicrobiia bacterium | reverse complement strand
CGAGGTGTATCGCGGCATCCTCGAGGAGCTGTCGAGTCACGGCATCACCAGCGATGCCCGCCGCTCGGTCGCCGGAGTGCTCGCGGTCTCGCTCGAACCCAGCCGCGCCGTCGATCGCTGGCTGGAAGCCCGGGCCGCCCTGGAGGCCCTGGGCCTCACGGGATCCTATGCCGACATCGCCGCCGCCTTCGGCGCCTCGGATGCCCGTGGGCCACGAGCGTTTGCCCTGGCCTATGCGGCGCAGCGCCAGGCGTTGGCCCGTTCCGAGATCGACGATGCCGATCGCTTCGCCCCGGAACTGGCTCACGAGGGCACCTCGCGCCGCAAGGACAGCTGGTCCGGCGACGACATCCCCGCCACCTATGGCTCGTTCGATCCCTTCACGTTCTTCTACTACCACTGGGTGATCACTCGGGGCTCGCAGGGCTCCATGGGGTGGGAGCCGGTCTACCGGGACTCATCGTGGGGCAGCGACCGCTCCTCGTGGTGGGGTGGCTTTGGCGGGGGCGGTGGCTTCGGCTCCGGTTCGTCGGGCGGTTCGTCCTGGGGTTCGTCGAGTGGTGGCGGTTTCGGCGGATTCTCGGGCGGTGGCGGGTTCTCCGGCGGCGGCGGGTCTTCCGGAGGAAGCGGCTGGTGACCGAGGAGATCGTCAGCCCGACCAACCCCCGCATCAAGGCGGTGGTGCGGTTGCGCGACCGAGCGGAGCGCGACACCACGGGCCGCTTCGTCATCGAGGGGTACCGCGAACTCACCCGGGCGACCGCGGCCGGGGTTCGCATCGAGACGCTGCTGGTGTGTCCCGACCTCTATCTCGGAGACAACGAACCCGATCTCGCCGATCGGATCCGCGCCGCCGGAGCCGAGGTGCTCGACGTCTCCGAAGCGGCCTTCCGCAAGGCCTCGTACCGTGATCGCCCCGAGGGTCTGCTCGCCGTCGCCGAGCGATTCGCCACCGACCTCGATCGAATCCCGCTCACCGGCGCACCCCTGCTGCTCGTCGCCGAGGGCATCGAAAAGCCCGGCAACCTCGGCACCATGCTGCGCACCGCCGACGCCGCCGGGGCCACCGGGGTGATCGTGGCCGATCCCACCACCGACCCCTTCAACCCCAATGTGGTGCGGGCCTCACTGGGGACCCTGTTCACCGTGCCCCTCGCCGTCTCCTCCTCGGCCGCGGTGATCGCCCACCTCCGCGCCTCCGGCGTTCGCCTGCTCGCCGCCACCCCCGCGGGCGCCATCGCCCACTTCGCCGCCGACATGACCGGCCCGGTGGCCCTCGTCATCGGAAGCGAGCAGTACGGACTCACCCCCCTCTGGCTCGACGCCGCCGATCAGGCCGTTGTGATCCCCATGCCAGGATCGGTGGACAGCCTCAACGCGGCAATGGCGGCAGGGATCCTGCTGTTCGAAGCGGTGAGGCAACGCGCCCGGTAGCCACTGGGGATGGTGGCCGGTCCGGGATTCGCAATACGCAATGCGCAATGCGCGATGAGTCAGAGCAGCGATGGCCCCGCATGCCAGACTGAGTGGGGACGGGGACTGGAGATGGGAGACCTTCTATGCATCGCAAGGCCCGTGATGTCGAGTGGAAGTCGGCGGGGTCGGAGCACTTCACCGGCGAGGTGTCGTTCGGACCATTGCACGCCCCCGCCGATGCGGCGGACCTCAATGTGCTCGGAGTGCGGTTCGGCCCCGGTGCTCGCAGCGACTGGCACTCCCATCCCGGCGGTCAGGTCCTGTACGTGGTGGAGGGCACGGCGCGGGTTCAGGCCGAGGGCGAGCCGTTGACCGTCGCCGGTCCCGGTGACTCCATCCACGCCGCCGCCGGAGTGGTCCACTGGCACGGTGCCGGTCCCCATACTGCCATGACGCATATCGCCGTCCAGGAA
>CAYYIA010000351.1:0-1907 GCA_964471875.1 uncultured Acidimicrobiia bacterium | reverse complement strand
CTGGTCCACCGATTCCTTGAACGGGATGTGGAAGGCATGGCACGCCGCCACCCGTCCCTGCTCTGCGGACACCGAAGCGAGCGCCGGAGGACCGATGACGTCTCCGGCGGCGAACACCCAAGGCACGGTGGTGCGGTACTCGTCATCGACCTGGATGCGACCGCGGCTGTCGAGTTGCACCCCGGCCTCGGCCAGACCGATGCCGTCGGTGTTGCCGGTTCGTCCCGCCACGAACAACACCCTGTCCGGGTGCTGTACCTCGTCGGCGACCGTCACCTCGAGACCGTCCGCACCACGCCTGATGCCCGCGGGCGGCGACCCGAGGATCACCCTGATTCCGGAGTCCGCGAAGCAGTCAGCCAGCGTCCGCGAGATCTCCGCATCCAGGAACGGGAGCAGACGGTCCGCCATGTCGACCAGGGTCACCTCCGCGCCAAGGGCTCCGAAGATCGAGGCGTACTCGCATCCCACCGGACCGCCGCCCACCACCACGATGCTGCGGGGGATGCGATCGAGGATGAGGATCGAATCGGAGTCCTCGACGTCCGGATCATCGAAGGGCACGCCCGGCGGATGGAAGGGGTGAGACCCCGTGGCCACCAGCACCACCTCACCGCGGTGATGGGTGGTGGCGCCGTCGGCGGCGGTGACCGCCACGGTGTGATCGGATTCGAGACGGCCCCACCCACGCAGCAGGGTGATGCCGTGACGATCGAGGTTCTGCAGCACGGTCTCGCCGGCGCGCGCCGACTCGGCGGCCGCTCGCATCCGCAGGCGGTCGAGGGTGATCTCCGACCCGAAGCCGACTTCGACCCCATAGATGTCGCTGCGCCCGAACCCGGTCATGTAGAGGGCGGTCTCGCGCAGGGTCTTGGCAGGGATGCCGCCGCGATTGACCGGGGCGCCTCCGAGTCGCTCGTCGCGTTCGACGAGGGCGACCCGCTTGCCGAAGTAGGCGGCCTGGGCTGCAGCCTTTTCGCCGGCCGGGCCTGATCCGATCACGATGAAGTCGAACTCGGTCATGCGCTGGTCCCTCCCGCGGGCGGCAGAGTATCGGAAGGCGGTACGACGGAGGAGCCCGAGCTAGGTGCGGGGTGCTGTGGGGTGCGGCGGAGGAACCCGAGCGAAGCGAGGGCTGCCGTGGGTGCGGCGGAGTTGCCGGGCGAATCCGAAGGATTCGCCCAAGCCGCCCGAAGGGCGGCCGCCGTGGGCGCTACTGGGATTGAACCAGTGGCCTCTGCCGTGTGAAGGCAGCGCTCTCCCGCTGAGCTAAGCGCCCGGAGGGGCGATTGTAGCCCTCGTATCCTGGATGCCATGAGGCGTGCCGAGTTCGAGACCCTGGTGGATGAGGCTCTCGAAGATCTTCCCGACTGGGTGAGCGGCGCCGTGGACAATCTGCACGTGGTGGTCGAGGAGTGGCCCTCAGCGGAGCAGGATCCCGATGGCACCGGGCTGCTGGGGCTCTACGAGGGGGTGAACCTTCACGACCGTTCCAGCGGATACTCGGGGTTTCTCCCGGACCGGATCACGGTCTTCATGGGTCCTCACCTCGAGCTGCGGCTCCCGCCGGCCCGGCTGCGGCGCCAGATCCGCAAGACGGTGCTCCACGAGGTGGCGCACCACCTCGGTATCGACGACGAGCGACTCCGGGAGCTCGGGTACTGATCTCGGATCCGGTAAAGCCGGGCGATCGAACGCCGATGTCTGAGGGGTGGACGCCACCTCCCCCGATCCGTATCGCCACTGTGAGCAGGGGCGCTGCAATCACGACCTGGCCAGGGCAGTCGGCCTCGCCGAGCTCTGGGGTGGCGATGGACCGTTCACCCAGCGGCACCTGGTGGTCGAGATCGGGGCTCATCGTCCCGCCCTTTTCGATGACGACGAGGCCCCCGCCGTCCAGCAGCGCT
>CAYYIA010000350.1:0-1907 GCA_964471875.1 uncultured Acidimicrobiia bacterium | reverse complement strand
GATGGTCATGGCGGCTCCAGGTGGGGTGTCCCCTTGAAGGGACGTGCGGGGGTGGTAGGGCGCAAGGGGTGGGCGAGTAACCCGGTCGGAGCTAGATTGCTTTCACGGTCCGCCTCCGTCTCGGCGGGCCGGGCATCTGGAGTGGCGGCGTCGTGCCGCCTGCCAACCGACCCCTCGCCAGAGGGTCACGGTGGCGCCCCGAGCGACAGCGAGGGGGATGCGCGCGCGAGACGGCTTCGCAGCGAAAGGAACCGCCCATGCCGATCCGTTGGTTCACCTACCCGTGTTGCCGTTACCTGGGCTCGAGTCCGTATTGCTCCGAACATGGTGCGCCAGGGCAGTTCAAGGAGTGGACCCTGCCGCTCAACCAGTTGATGGCGAGGTATATGCTCATCTACCAGGTGGCGGCCACCGGCGAGCACCGGCCACTTGCGGACGAGCTTCTCGATCCGCTCCGCGTCACCTGTACGCTCTGCGATGGGAGCGGCTTGCTCGGCGGTGCCGACGACCCGGAGCCGGCGTGGTGTCCTGATTGTCGAGGATCGGGTGGGAGGTGGAGGTGCACGAAGGAGGAGTTCGAGCGTCGGCGCGACCAGATCCTGGAGAAGTTTCCGGAGGCTCGCGTGGAGCGTGATGGCAACACGATCGGGCCGGTGGATGGGCTGAAGGTCGTGTTCTAGCGGGGAGGATTGGGGATCAAGCGGGTTTCCCCAGTTTCCGACGGATCCGACTGAGGGTGCCGGGGTTGGCCACCCGGCACTCCCAGATCCGGATCACGGACCAGCCGCGCTCGCGGAGCTGGCGGGTGACCCGCCGGTCGCGGCGCTGGTTCCCCTCGACCTTGGCCTTCCAGAAGGCGGCGTTGTGCGTGGGGGCCCGGTAGCACCGAGGGCAGCCGTGCCAGAAGCAGCCGTCCACGAAGACGACCAGCCGCTCCTTCCGCCAGGCAAAATCGGGCTTGCCGGGGAGCGGCAGGTGGCGGCGCCAGCCCGAAAGGCCGAAGAAGCGGAGGGCGGCGGCGAGGCGGAGTTCGGTGGTGGCGTTGCCCTTGCTGCGGACAGACACCATGATTCGGCGCCTCGCCTCGGAGATCGGCACGGGACCGCGTTTCTTGGTACCTAAGCCCCTGGACATGCCTTGTAGATTATTGCACCGGGTCCACTCGCGGAACCCGATTCCCACGCACCTTGGTCCCTGAATGCCGAAGAAGCCTCAGCTCACCATGATCGACCTCTTCGCCGGATGCGGCGGCCTGTCGCTCGGAATGGAACAGGCGGGGTTCACCCCGCTGCTCTTCTCCGAGATCAACAAGGACGCCGCCGAGACATACCTCGCGAACCGGGACGGCGACATTGAGGACTACAGGGACATCTACTCACTGAACGACGCCGAGCTCGCCAAGCTCATGAAGAAGTGGGCGTCGAAGGGCATCAAGGAGGTGGACCTCGTCTGTGGCGGCCCTCCCTGCCAGGGATACTCCGGAATCGGTCATCGTCGGAGCTACAAGGTCGATCGCAAGGACATCCCGTCAAACCACCTCTACGAGGAGATGATCCGCGTCATCAAGAAGGTGAGGCCGCGAATGTTCCTGTTCGAGAACGTGAAGGGTCTCGTCGTGGGGCGTTGGACGCCGCAGGGAGAGAAGGGCGAGATCTGGAGAGATGTCTGGGCATCGTTCAAGGGGATTCCCGGATACACCGTGCGACACTCCCTGGTGCAGGCGAAGGATTACGGTGTTCCGCAAAACCGGCCGCGAATCCTGATCGTCGGGATTCGCAATGATCTGGGTTGGGAGCCGGCCCCCTTGGCGGGCGACGATGCCGTTGCCGCTGGGCTACTCCCCGAGGGCTCGGGGAACGCTCCCGGCCTCGAGGACGTGTTCGGCGACCTCATCGACCCCGACTACG
>CAYYIA010000349.1:0-1909 GCA_964471875.1 uncultured Acidimicrobiia bacterium | reverse complement strand
GGTGTGGCCTTGTATCGGGCGCTGGGCGGCCGTCCCGGCGGGGTGGTTGCTCGCCTGACCGTGGGCCTCGTGGACGACGCCGCCGACTTGGTGCAACGCGTGGCCGGATTCGTCGCCACCGGTGCCCGGGCCGTGAAGTTGAAGATCGGCCCGGGACGCGACGCGACCCACGTTGCCGCGGTGCGCACCGAGTTCCCCACACTGGCGGTGTCCGTGGACGCCAACGGGGCCTACACCGACCCCGATGACCCGGTGTTTGCCACCCTCGATCGCCTCGGGGTGGATGTGATCGAACAACCACTGCCGGCTGGAGACCTCACCGGGTGCGCCCGACTCCGCGCCAGCCTCGAGGCCCACATCTGCGTGGACGAAGACCTCCGCTCGGTGTCGGATGCCACTCGGGTGCTCGATGCCGGCTGCGCCGACGTCCTCGCAGTGAAGTCGATGCGCCTCGGCTACGAGGCCTCCCTGGAGATCCTCGAACGCTGTCGCTCCGCCGGGGTCGGTGTCAAGGCGGGCGGCACCTTCGACACCGCCATCGGCCGCCACCACGTACTCGCCTTCGCCACCCTCGACGGGGTCGTGGATGCCGAGGCGGGTCCACCGGCCGCCTACCTGGTCGATCCCCTCGGCGACTACCCGGGTTTCGTGAACGGGACGATCACCCCGCTCGACGTGCCCGGCATCGGCATCGATCCCAACCCATCCGGACTCGCCACCGCGGTCCGATCACTCACCGTGGAGGCATCACGATGACCGACTTCGCCGCAACGGCCCGCCGTATTCACGACACCCTTCCGGTGGTCGACGGCCACAACGATCTCCCCTGGGAGATCCGCATCCGCGCCGGTGGTTCGGTCGCCGCCGCCGACCCCCGCCACCACCTCGCCGGGTACCACACCGACTTCCCCCGGATGCTCGTCGGAGGGGTCGGAGTCCAGTTCTGGTCGGTGTACGTGCCATCGTGGAGCCAGGAAGCGCGCGCCGCCTGCCACCGCCAGATCGACCTGGTCGAGGAGATGAGCGCCCTCGCCCCCGAGTTCACGGCGCTCGCCACCGGCGCCGATGCCGCCGAGGCGGTCCGCCGCAGTGGTCGGGTTGCTGGCCTCCTCGGCATCGAGGGGGGCCACGCCATCGAGAACTCCCTCGACGCCGTCGCCGATTTCCACCGGCGCGGGGTGCGGTACATGACGCTCACCCACGCCGACACCATCGACTGGGCCGACTCCGCCACCGATGTCGAGCGCCACGGCGGCCTCACCGACTTCGGCAGGGAGGTCATCGCCGAGATGAACCGGGTGGGGATGCTGGTCGACATCTCCCATGTCTCTGCGAACACCATGCGCCAGGCGGTCGAGACGAGTCGGGCACCGGTGATCGCTTCCCACTCGTCGGCCTTCGCCATCGCCCCCCATCCGCGCAACGTGCCTGACGACGTCATCGAGATGGTCGCCGCCAAGGGCGGGGTGGTGATGGTCACCTTCGTCCCCGCCTTCATCGTGGCATCCACCGCCCGCCAGTCGCTCGAGATGTTCGAGGAGCGACGCCGCCTCCGGGCGGAGTTCGCCCCCGACGACGAGGCCGGATACGCCGCGGCGTCGCGAGAGCGATTCGGTTCGATCGCCATCGACCGCGGCACGGTGTCCACGGTCGCCGATCACATCGAGCACGTGACCACGGTGGCCGGCGTCGACCACGTCGGCCTCGGCGGCGACTACGACGGCGTCGAGGTCCTGCCGGTCGGCCTCGAAGACGTCTCGTGCTACCCGGCGATCACCGTGGAGTTGCTGGCACGGGGATGGTCGGAAGGCGACATTCGCAAGGTGCTGGGCGAGAACGCCATGCGGGCGCTACGAGGCGCGGAAGAGGAGGCGGGGCGGTAGGGAGTCTGGTGTGATCGCTGTCGCCG
>CAYYIA010000348.1:0-1914 GCA_964471875.1 uncultured Acidimicrobiia bacterium | reverse complement strand
TCTCGGCCACCGCCAGCGGACGCCATCCGAGCACCGCGGTCTTCTTCTTCTCCAGTTGCTTGTACACGGTGAAGAAGTGCTCGAACTCGAGGCGCATGTGCTCGGGCAAGTCGTCGATGCCCTGGGTGGTCTCCCAACGCGGATCGCCAAAGGGCACCGAGATCACCTTGTGGTCTGCATGACCCTGATCCTCCATGAGGAACACCCCGAGGGGCCGCACGCGTACCCGACACCCCGGGAACGTCGGTTCGGTCACCAGCACCATGATGTCGAGCGGGTCGCCGTCTTCTGCGAGGGTGTCGGGGATGAAGCCGTAGTCCGCCGGGTAGTGGGTGGAGGTGAACAACATCCGATCCAGGAAGATCTCCCCGGTGTGGTGATCCATCTCGTACTTGTTCCGGCTGCCCCGGGGTATCTCGACGATCATCGTGATCGGTCCGCTCATCGCATCCTCCGCGAACCATTCATGGTGGCAGGTTTGGAGGGACCGGCGAAGTCGGCCGACAGGTCACCCCACCGGCCTACCGGTGGGCTTGGATGAACGCCAGCACTCGGTCCCAGGCGTCGGCCGACGCCTCGGCGAACTGCTCGTACTTGCGGTCGAAGAACGAGTGCGGAGCGCCCTCGTAGACGATCAACTCGTGCTCCACACCGTGGGCGACCAGGCCGGCACGGAACCGTTCCACCGCCTCGAGGGGGATCCCCTGATCGTCGCCGGCAACCAATCCCAGGATCGGGCAGGCGATCTCCCCGACCCGCTGCACCAACGGAGTCGCCCCTTCGGGAAAGACGCGATCGGGGTGTCCGTAGAACCCGATCGCTCCGGCGAGGCCCAGACCGTTGGCCGCCTGGTGCCACGAGTTGCTCCCCCCGAAGCAGAACCCCACGGTGAACACGGGCACTGCGGCCAGCGATCGGAGGGCAACACCGGCGGCGGCGTCGGCCTTCACCCCCTCGAAGGTGGTGAGCTTGACGTGCGGCATGTAGTCGAACTCCCCATCGCGCACCCCCACCCCGGCAGTGCGCCCGAAGTAGTCGATGACCAGGGCATCGAACCCACGCTCGGCGAAGCGCTCGGCGAGGTCCTGATAGAAGGAGAACAAGCCGCGCACGTCCGGCAGGATCAACACCGCGGCTCGCCCGGAACCGTCGCCGCGCGCCTCATAGGCCGCGAACTTGTTGCCATCGGCGGCAGTGAGCGTCAGCAGCGTGGTGTCGACGGCGGCACCGGAGATCGGCGCCACGGGCGGCGTGGAATCCTCGGCGAAGCACATCGGTGAGACCCCCTTCGGTGACGGGACGCCACGGTAGACATTTCGGCTGGACCCTCGTGGCGGGGTTGTTTATTCTTGATTGCGGCTGCGTGGTCTGTGAGCGATTGTGTCTCGGGAACCCAAGGCCGTAAGCCCGTCCATGAGGGACGGGTGGGTACTCGAGAAAGGGACCCAGATGAACATCTACGTGGGGAATCTTCCCTACTCCACCAACGGGGACGAACTGGAGCAGTTGTTCTCCAAGTACGGCACCGTCGAGCGGGCTTCGGTCATCACCGACCGTGAGACCGGCCGCCCCCGCGGCTTCGGCTTCGTCGAGATGCCCGATGCCGATGGACGCAAGGCGATCGAGGCGCTCGACGGCTTCGACTTCTCCGGGCGCAAGTTGAACGTCAACGAAGCCCGGCCCCGCCAGGCGCGCTGACGCGCTCCAATCCGATCGTCTTTCGTGACGACGCTTCCGGCCGCCCCTGGGGGCGGCCGGTTTCGCGTTCTGTGAGCTCCCCGCGTGACGGCACCGTTTCCTCCCCCGTAGGGGCCTCCCCGGCAGGGGAGGCGGTGGCACGAAGTGCCGGAGGGGGCTTCCCCATCACATCGCGTCAGACCGGGAAGCCCCCCTCCCCCCTCCGGGGGGAGAAAC
>CAYYIA010000347.1:0-1916 GCA_964471875.1 uncultured Acidimicrobiia bacterium | reverse complement strand
ATCCGGGAGCGCCGCTGGGTGGAGCCCGAGATCGCCACCAGCGACCTGGCGTTGCGGGCAGCGCAGGCCGCTCTTGCCGATGCCGGGATCGGACCGGATGAGCTCGACATGATCTTCGTGGCCACGCTGAGCCCGGACCACTTCTTTCCCGGCACGGCGTGCTTCCTGCAGGCGAAGCTCGACGTCCCGGTGGGGGTGCCTGCCATCGATGTTCGCCAGCAGTGCAGCGGCTTCATCTACGCCACCGCCATCGCCGACCAGTTCGTGCGCAGCGGTGCCGCCCAGCGGGTGCTGGTGGTCGGCGCCGAGATCCACTCCAAGGCGCTCGACAAGACGACGGCCGGTCGCGACGTCACGGTGATCTTCGGCGACGGCGCCGGGGCCGTGGTGCTCCAGGCCACCGAGGTCACCGATCCGATGCAGCCCCACATCCTCTCCACCCACCTCCACGCCGATGGGCGCCACGCCGATCAACTGTGGGTGCCCGCCCCGGGAATGGCGCTGCCCACCTTTGTCGACCACGACCTGCTCGACGCCGGGATGCACCACCCCAAGATGAACGGACGCCTCACGTACGTGCACGCGGTGCAGCGGATGGGCGAGGCGATCCACGAGACGCTTGACGCCAACGGGCACACCCTCGAGGAAGTCGACGTGTTCCTCTTCCACCAGGCGAACCTGCGCATCAACGAGGCGGTGGCGAAGAACCTGGGCATCCCCGCGGAGAAGGTGTTCAACACCATCGAGTGGACCGGCAACACCAGTGCCGCCACCATCCCGATCGGGATGGTCGAGGCGCGTGCCGCCGGTCTGCTCCGTCCCGGTTCGCTGGTCGCCGCCGCAGTGTTCGGCAGCGGACTCACCTGGGCGTCGATGCTGGTGCGCTGGTGAGGCCACCGCTGGCGTTGCTCGGGGTGCCCTTCGATGGGGCCGCCACCCTGGGCTGGCCGGGCGCCCGCTACGCCCCCGACGAGGTGCGGCGCAACCTGGACTGGATGAAGATGCGCATCGAGGACGGGCGCATCTACTGGATCGACCGCGACGAGGTGGTGCCGTTCTCCGTCGATCGTCTCGTCGATGCCGGCGACGCTGCGGTGGTACCCGCCGATCTCATGGCGACGCTGGCCGCAGTGCGATCACGGGTCGCCGAGATCTCCCGCGGCGGGATGACCCCGGTGGTGGTGGGGGGTGACGACTCGATCCTGTTTCCGGCGGTGGGTGGCGTGCATGACGGCGCCGCGGGGACCGTGGCGGTGGTGCACTTCGATGCCCACCTCGATCTCACCGACGGCAATCCTCGCCAGGGCACCCACAGCCAGTCGAGCGGGATGCGGCGGGCGCTGGAGTTGGAGCGGGTCGATCCCCATCGCTGCGTCCAGGTGGGGACGCGCAACTTCAACTTCCCCTCCTCCAAGGCGTTCATCGATCGCATCGGCCTCACCGAGATCCCGGCGGCCCGGGTCGCCGCCGATGGGGTAACCGCGGCGCTGGCCACCATCGACCGGGTGACGGCGGGCGCCGACCGTCTCTTCGTGGCGGTGGACGTGGATGTGGTCGATCCGGCACATGCTCCCGGGGTGGGCTGGCACGAACCCGGTGGGCTCACCAGCAGGGAGTTGCTCGAGTTCCTGGTGGCGCTGGCACCACGCACCGATGGCTGGTCGTTCAACGAGGTCAACCCGATGACCGATGCCCGCTCCCAGACCGCCATCCTCGCCGCCAACCTGATCTTCCAGGTGGCGGTGGCCTCAGGGCTCTAGGTCAGGTACACATTTCCGAGTGGTCGATCTCGGTGATCTTCCAGGCACCTTGGTAGCGGTGGTACCACTTCTCCTCGGTCTGGGTGCCGTCGGGGTAGGTGATGTATCGGTACACCGCCACCGTCCAACCCGGAGAGCCAGACTGGACCACCCGCG
>CAYYIA010000346.1:0-1922 GCA_964471875.1 uncultured Acidimicrobiia bacterium | reverse complement strand
GGGGCACCTTGACCCCATCCATGGCCGCCACCCCGCGCAGCCCGGACACGGCGAACTCCCGCCCGACGATCACGAACGCCGCCCACGCCCAGGCGCGATCGACGGCGACCAGGCCGTACAGGACGCCGGAGACGAGCAGCTTGTCGGCGATCGAATCGAGGAAGGCGCCAAGCAGCGTCGTCTGCTTCCAGCGGCGGGCGAGGTACCCGTCGAAGAAGTCGGTGGTCGAGGCGATCCACATCAGGGCCGCCGCCATGCCGTAGGCGTGGTCGATGGGTTCGTTGGGGAGGATCAGGACGAGGATCGCCGGGATCAGGGCGATTCTGAGGTAGGCGAGCCCGTCGGGTACCGACATCGGGGGGATGCTACCCGGCAGGGTCTTCGCCCTCGGCGGCTACCCGCTGGCGGCAACCGATACGGCTTGGTGAGTGCCGAGGAGCATCCTCCGCATTCGACCGACCATTGCGGCGAGTTCGACCTGCGACTGCCGCAGGAGATTGCACACCATCCCGACCTCGTCGTCGCGATACCCCACCCGGGACACGGTGTTCTCGAGGTGGCCGAGGTCGATGGCCTGCCACGCCTCCGTCCACCGTGCGAGCGCTTCGAAGAGCGCCTGCGGATCGTCGATGGCATGAATCGCGAGTCCGGTCGCCCGATTGTGGTCGCGCATCGCGAGCGTTTCGGGGCGACGATCGTTGCGGATCTGCTCCACCCTCCAACTCGGGACCCAACCGGGACCACCTGCACCGTCGCGGAAGAAGCCTTCGACGCCGACACTGGCCTCTTCGGCACCGAAGGCGATGTGGTGGTCGAAGAACACGGGAACGCCTTCGACGTACACCCGATTGAAGGCGTGCGTGTCCCTTCTCCGGATCCACAACGAGAACACCAACTCAGCCGCCACGGCTTCGTCGAGGTGTCGGATCGGCAGATCCTCGAGGCGGTACTGCTGGCCGAGCCTGACCATCACCGCATTCGGGGACATCACCCACTCGGAGGGTGCGGGCCGAACCTCGGCGAGGTTGATGCGGCCGGCGGCTAAAACGTGGGCCAGGAGTTCGGCGCGCCCGCGGTCCTTGGGATACCACCAGCTCCCGTCGTACTCCCGCATCAGCGGCGCGTGGTCGCGACCGAAGAAGTCGACGAACTCTCCTGCCGGATACATGGGCGGGAACTGTACCGACGGGGCACGTGCCCGGAGGCGGTTCCCGACTCACAGAGTCCGCCCCACCGCCTCTCGCCACCCGGCCAGCAAGCGCTCCCGCTCGACTGTCTCCATCCGCGGCTCCCAGCGGCGACCTTCGGACCACAGGGAGCGAACCTCGTCGAGGTTCTCGAAGAAGCCCACCGCCAGGCCGGCGGCAAAGGCCGCGCCGAGCGCCGTGGTCTCGGTGACCACCGGCCGCGCCACCGGCACCCCGAGCACATCGGCCTGGAACTGCATGAGCACCTCGTTGCCGACCATGCCTCCGTCGACGAAGAGCGTGGAGAGCGCAACTCCGGAATCCGACGCCATCGCCTCGATCAGGTCGACGGTCTGATAGGCCGTGGCCTCCAGGGTGGCTCGGGCGAGATGTCCCACGGTGGCATAACGGGTGAGTCCGGTGATGAGGCCGCGAGCGTCGGACCGCCAGTACGGGGCGAACAGCCCGGAAAAGGCGGGGACGAAGAACACCCCGCCGTTGTCCGCCACCGATGCCGCCAACGCCTCCACCTCCGAGGCCGAACCGATGACCCTCAGGTTGTCGCGCAACCACTGCACCGCCGCGCCAGCGATCGCCACGGAACCCTCCAGGGCGTACACCGCCGGACCGCCGGCAAACTGATAGGCCACGGTGGTGAGCAGGCCGTGGGTGCTGGCCACCGCGCTGGTCCCGGGGTTGAGCAGCAGGAAGCAGCCCGTTCCGAACGTGTTCTTG
>CAYYIA010000345.1:0-1938 GCA_964471875.1 uncultured Acidimicrobiia bacterium | reverse complement strand
TCGAAGATGTCACTCGAACGAGCGGCCCTACGGGCCGCACCCTCACGGTTGGGTCGCGCTCTGCCGGGCTGAGCTACACCCCCAAAGAGGGGACGGCGATTGTAGGGGCGCGATTCAGTCGATCGGGGGTGGCGAGTAGCCAACAGCCGATAGCGATCTCAGATGTCAGATTGTCAGATCTCAGATGTCAGATCTCAGACATCAGGCAGGGATCGAGCATCTGGAGTCTGGCATCTGGTACCTGGCATCCGGCACCCGGCACCCGGCACCCGGCTACAGCACCCTGACTTCGTCCTCGGGGTCCAGCGTCCACTTGGGGCGGGCCACTTGCTGGGTCTGTTTGATCGACAACAGCATGGCGATGAAGCCGGCAAGGACCACGTCGACGAAGAGGTTGAGGAACAACAGCAACGTCTTTCCGGTGTACAGGGCAGCACCGAGCGTCAGTGGCACCGCCAGCACGAGCGCGATCAGGGTCATGCGACGCCGCGCCAGCACCTGTTGGCGCGCGGTCGGACCGCCCCGTTCCGACCGGGACCGCATCTGCCTGGGGACCGGCCGCTTGGTCACACCTTGCTCCTCTTCGCCGCCAGCAGGCTCAGTATGAATCTATCGGAGCCGAATGGCGAGCCAATCGGCCGGGATCAGTGCTCCGTGGGGTCGCCCCGGAGCAGCGCCACGGCGTGACGCAGCGCCGGTTCTACCACCGCCAGCGACTCGGTGACGCCCGCCGGCGAACCGGGAAGGTTGACGATCAAGGTTTCGCCGACCAATCCACACACGCCCCGCGAGAGCATGCCGTGTGGCGTCGACCCGAAGGTCGCAGCCCGCATCGCCTCGGCCAGTCCCGGGGCCTCGCGCTCGATCACCCGTCGGGTCGCCTCAGGGGTGAGGTCGCGACGGGTGAATCCGGTGCCGCCGGTGGTGACGACCAGGGCCGCTCCCGATGCCACCGCATCGCGCAAGGCGTGTTCCACAGACGAGATCCCGTCGGGCACCACCCGGTTCTCCACCGAGAAGCCGGCCGCACCCAGCAGCTGGGCGGCGGCAGGGCCGGAACGATCCTCGCGGACCCCGGCGGCCACTCCGTCGGAGACAGTGATCACCATCGCCTTCACCTGGTCCACTCCCCGGAGGCTCCTCCACGCTTGGCGAGCAGGCGGATCGGACCGATCTCGGCGCCACGATCGAGTCCCTTGATCATGTCGTAGAGGGTCACCGCGCCGATCGCCGCCCCGGTGATCGCTTCCATCTCCACACCGGTGCGACCCATGGTGGAGACGGTGACCACGATTCGGGCCCCGGTCTCCGTACGCTCCACCTCGGCCGTGATGCCGGTGATGGGCAGCGGATGACACAACGGGATCAGCTCCGGGGTGCGCTTGGCACCGGTGATGGCGGCGACGCGCACCACGGCGATGGCGTCACCCTTGGGCAGCGTGCCGCCGAATACCGCGTCGCGAGTGGCGGCGGCCGTGGCGACCAGGGCTTCGGCCGTCGCCGTGCGCTCGGTCTCGGGCTTGGCGGACACATCCACCATGTGCGCCCTGCCCTGATCGTCGAGGTGGGAGAGTTCAGTCATCGTCTGCCTCGTCCAGCGTACGGGCCTCGTCGACGCGAAACAGCTCCACCAGCACCCTGGCGCCTGCGGGAACGTCGCCGACCCCGACCGGGATCACCGCAAAGGCATCGGCTGCGGCGAGGGCCGACAGCACATTCGAGGCCTGGCCGCCGGAGAGGCGCACCCGGTCGAACTCGGTGAACTCCACGCGGAGGAAGACCGCCTTGTCCGGGTTGGTGCTGACCGCTTCGGTCAAGACCGCCGGAACCCGCACCCGAAACAGGCGGGTGGCACCCATGGCGGCAAGGATCCCGGGACGGACGAACTGCTCGAACCCGACCATGGCGGAGACCGGGTTTCCGGGCAGGCCGAAGAAC
>CAYYIA010000344.1:0-1949 GCA_964471875.1 uncultured Acidimicrobiia bacterium | reverse complement strand
ATCGTGCACCAACACATGCGTCGCATCGGGAGGAAGGGCAGCCAATCCTGCGGCCACCGAGTCGCGGCGACGGGCGCCACCCGGTATGCCACCGGGGACGGCGCCGACGACCACCACGGTTCGGGCGCCGGCCTCGCGCAGCGCCTCGACGGCGCGCACCCAAAGGGGAACCCCGCCGAGGAGCACGACGGCCTTGGGTCCGCCGAAGCGTTCCCCCCGCCCAGCGGCGACGACGATGCCGTGGAGGTTCACGCTGCCAGTTTGGCAAACAGCAGACGCCCGATGGAGGTGCGCAGGGCGCCGGCGATCTCGATGTCGATGGTTCGTCCGACCAGGGAGGCCGCATCCTCGACCACGACCATGGTGCCGTCGTCGAGGTAGCCGACGCCCTGTCCGGGTTCCGTCCCCGCCTTCTCGATGATCAGCGACACCACGTCACCGGCCATCGGGCCGCTGCGCAGCGACTCACTGATGGCCTGGGGATCCAGCACGGTGATACCGCGCAAACCGGCCGCTCGGGCGAGATTGTGATCGGTGGTGATGAGGGTGGCGCCGAGGTCTGCCGCCAGCGCAAGCAGCTTGGCGTCGACTTCGGGATGACCCGGGAAGGTGCGCTCGTCGACCGTGGTGTGGACACCGGAAATCGTGGACAGCGCCTCGAGCACGTCGAGGCCGCGCCGGCCGCGCCGCCGCCGCTGCACCTGACCACTGTCGGCGATGCCCTGCAACTCGTCCACCACCAGGCCGGAGAGGCAGATCTCGCCCCGAACCAGGCCCGCTCGGGCCAGCTCGAGCACCCGACCGTCGATGGCTGCCGACGAGTCGACGACGTACCGCTGACCTGCGGGAACCTCGACTTCGGGTCGCCGGTGTGTCACCAGCCCCGCGGCGGCGAGGAGGTCCTCGGACCTGGCCGTGAATACCCGTGCGCCCGTCGCCGCCGCCACGATGACGAGCAGGGCACCCGCCGGCCACCCGATGACCTCGGGAAGCAGCACGATTGCGGGTACCGCGGCGACGGCGCCGACGATGAGGCCGGCGACAAAGCCAAAGGCTCCGGCGAACAGCTGGGCACCGGATGACCGGTGCACCGCCGCCGGTACCCGGTCGATGCTGCGTCCCACCAGGCGGCCGACCAGGCCACCGATGACATATCCGATGCCTGCTCCGAGCACGGCCCCGACCACGGCGGCGGTCTCCGGGTTGGAAGCCGCCTGGGTCCAATCGGGCGCGGTGCGTCCAAGGGAGAACCCGGCGGCGGTGGCGGCAAGGGTGACGACGAGGCGAACGGCTTCGATCAGCATGCCGTCCTACTCCTCCTCGGTGTCGTCCACCCTCGGCAGCGATTTGTCGAGGCGCTTCATTGCCTCTTCTTCGGACAGATTGAGGGCGAACCGAAGCTCTGAAGCCAGGATCATTCTCGCCTTCGAGAGCATCCGCTTCAGCGCCGGCGAGATTCCCTTGGTCTGCTGGGCAAACGTGAGGTCACGCACCACTTCCGCGACCTGGAAGATGTCGCCGGAGTTGATCTTTTCGGTGAGCAGCTTGTACCACCGGCTCCAGTTGGCACCGGCTTCCTCGGGCTCGGTGCGGAAGACCGACAGCACGCGTTTGGCTGCGGTCTTCGAGATCACCGGACGAACCCCGAGGTCCAGCGACCGCGCCGCCGGAACCCTCAAGATCAGGGAGTCGATGGCCACCTGCAGCACGAAGAAGTCCTGCTTCTTCCCATCGAACTCGCGCTTCTCCGTGGCGATGATCGTGGCAGCCCCGTGATGGGGGTAGACCACCTTGTCGCCCTTCTTGAACGGGATCGGCTGAGGCTTGCGCGGTGGCTCCGGAGTCGGGGCGGGAGCGAACCGGCGTCCACCCGGCGCGCGAGCACCACGGCGCGACGGTGGCGCCGCCGCCACCGGCGGGCGAGCCACCGTCTTCGCCGGTGCCGACTT
>CAYYIA010000343.1:0-1953 GCA_964471875.1 uncultured Acidimicrobiia bacterium | reverse complement strand
GAGCTCCACCGACCGCGGCCAGACGTGGACGGTGGGGTTCGTGGGGAACTACACGGCGCGGAGGTAGGTCCGTCACCCCGAGCGAAGCGAGGGGAAGAGGCCCATACCTATGGGACTCTTCCCCTCGGTCGCTGCCCCCTCGCTACTCCCTCGCTGCGCTCGGGACTAGGCTCGGGGTGACACTCCCGCGACCCACGATGTGACCCACACGCCGCTGCCGGGGTCACCCGAATGCCCCCTGCAGCGGAGTTCGTCTGGTGCCTGGTCTCCAGGTGCGCCGTGGTGTCGCCGTGATGGTGCTGGCCCTGCTCGGCTGCGCCAGCGATCCGGTGGTCCCCGAGCCAATGCCGATCCTCGCGATCGGCGTGGACTCCGTGTCGGCGAGGGTGTCGCCGACGCGCACCGCCACGGTGCGCGCGCTGGTGACCGCATCCACTGCCGACATGCCCGTGACCGTGTCCGTGGCCGGCGTGCCGGCCGGGGTGCAGGTGGCCGTCGGCGAGGTGGAATCCGACGGGATCCTCTCGATCGCGAGCCTGGAGCTGCGCGCCGACGTCTCCGCGGTGCCAGGGCAGTACCCCATCACCGTGACGGCACGCGCCGACGGGGCCGCTGACGCCACGACCACGTTCCGCCTTCGTGTCGCCGACCTGGTGCGCGTGAGCACCGCCGAGTGCACCGCCGCCAACGGTCCGCTCTGGTTCGCCGTGCAGGATGGCAGCGGGCCGCTTCGCGAGCTGCCACGGCACAACAACGAGTTCCGGTTCGCTCCGGATGAAGCGCACGCCGGCTTCTACTACGTGATCGCGGAGGCCGACTCGTTCTCCACGCGCGGCGTGCTCAAGACCACCGCGGAACTCCTCGCCGCGCCGATCCACCTCTGCGAGCCCGCCTTGTCACCGGGGATCCCCGCGACCGGCCTGCTCGCCGGACTCAACGATTCCGAACGCGTGTACCTCACGCTCGGCGGCCCGGTCGACACGATGCGCGCCAACGGACCGTTCACGGTCATGAGCGGCACCGGCTCACTGCACGACCTGATCGCCGTCAAGTTCGGCTTCCTCTCCAGTGAACCCAACCAGTTCCTCATGCGCCGCGACGTCGACCTGGCCGTCTCCTCACTGGGCATGGTCGACATGGGCAATCCCGCTGAGGCATTCGGTGTCGCGTCCGCGTTGATGACCTTCGAGAACGGGCCACCCCAGTACATCGTGAGCCAGGTGCAGTTCCACAGCGGCCCCGCATGTCGCGGTGTCCCGCTCTACAACCTCACCTCGTCCGCAAACTCCTTCTTCACGTATCGCAGGGTGTATGGGGTGCCCGCGAGCAAGCTGCGCCCGACCGACTGGCATCGGGTCGTGGTCGGCGGGGGATATCCCGACCTGTCGGTCACGCTCTGGTCGCGGGAGATCGCCCCGTTCCACATCGCTCGAGGACCAGAGCCGCCGTATCCGACCGTGCAACGCCTCGGCGATCGGCCAGGGCTTCGCTACGCGCTCGACATCCCGGCGACGTACGACAGGGCCGTGGTGCTCTACTACGCCACCTGGCGCGCGATCCGGCACGATGTGCGGATCGAGGCGAGCAGGGGATGGATGCTGGCGGAGGGGGACCGGTTCACTTCACCCGACTTCGCCGCAACACCCGGATGGAACGCCGGCTGGGAACCGGACTTTGCCAACCACGAGGTCTACTGGACGACACGCTACGTCGGTGGCCCGGGTGGCGCGCCGTGCACGGCTGGTGTGCACGAGTGGGCGGCGGAATACTGGGGGACGAGCTGGTCGTAGGGGGGTCACGCAATCCTCGGCAGCACGCACCGCACCACCGTCCCCTCGCCCGCCACCGAGTCGATCTGCAGCGACCCGCCGGCGCGTGCCATCACCTGGTCGGCCATGGCGAGCCCCAGCCCGGTGCCGCCGGCCTTGGTGGTGTAGAACGGCCGGCGCACCA
>CAYYIA010000342.1:0-1957 GCA_964471875.1 uncultured Acidimicrobiia bacterium | reverse complement strand
AGCGTGGTCGTCTTGCCCGACCCGGTCGGTCCCGTCACGAGGATGGCGCCGTACGGCTTCGAGTACGAGCTCTGAAAGCGCGCCAGTGAGTAGGGAAGGAACCCGAGGTCGGGGAGATCGAGGATGGCATCGTCCTTGTCCAGGACGCGCAACACGACCTTTTCCCCGTAGATCGAGGGGAGGGTGGCCACGCGCAGATCGATCGGCCTGCCCGACACTCGAATGCTCACGCGGCCATCCTGGGGAACCCGGCGCTCGGCGATATCGAGATCCGCCATGATCTTGAGCCGCGACACCACCGCCCCGGACACCGACCGCGGTGTCGTCATGATCTCGTGGAGCACGCCGTCGATGCGGAACCGAACCCGGAGATCGCGCTCCCCCGGCTCGATGTGGAGATCGGAGGCCCGCTCACTGACTGCCCGGCTGATGAGGGTGTTCACCAGCTTGACGATGGGGGCTTCCTCGACAGCCGCCTGCACCCGGCTCAGATCCTCTTCCATGACGTCGCCGCCGACCATGTCGGCGAGGTTCGACACCGACTCGTCGAAGCGGCCCTGCCTGCGGATGGCATCCTCGATGTCGGCACGGGTGGCGATCCGAGCCACCACCCGGCGGCCGGTGATCGCCCGCACGTCGTCGACGACGAGGACATTGCCGGGATCGACCATGGCGACGATCAGCGACTCGTCCTCGAACCGGACCGGGATCACGCCGTAGCGGCGTGCCAGCGACTCAGGGATCAGTGCGGCGGCCGCAGGATCGATGGTGGTGTCGGCAAGACTGATGAAGTCGACGCCAATGTGGCGACCGAGCGCCTTCACCAGGGCGGTCTCTTCGACCATCCCCTCGGCGACCAGCACCCGCGCCAAAGGCTCACCGGTCTCCGCCTGCCGCTCCCGAGCGCGTTGCAGGTCGGTCGATGACACCAGTCCCGACTCGACGAGCACCGAACCGATGTGTTCGCGTTCCAGCACGGTTTCTCCCCGCCCATGGCTCTGGGCTACAGGGAGTGTCGGCACGGAATCAGGGGGCCTTGAGGGACTCCGGGGCCCGGGCGGCCACCTCCAGAACCTCCCGGGGAGGCTCCCGGCCGGTCCAGATCTCGAACGAGGCCGCCGCCTGGGCCACGAGGAGCGAGATGCCGTCGACCGCCGGGATGCCTCGCGACCGCGCCACCGCCATCGCCGGGGTGGCAGACCGGCCGTAGGCGAGGTCGACGAGGCCCGCTGCGGCCTCCAGGACCGCCTCGGGGAGGGATTCGGCACGCATGCCGAGCGGGGTGGCGTTGACCACCACCGCCCCGCGCACCGCCTGTCCCCATGGCGCCACCGCCACTCCGGCTCCGATCCGGTCGGCGAGGCGGCCGGCAGCCTCGGGTCGGCGAGCCGTCACGATCTGGCGACGACCTGCGGAGGCGGCCAGCGCCGCCGCGGCCGCTCCCCCGGCGCCGAGCACCAGCACGGGAAGCCCGGGCAGCGTCTCCAGAGCCTGGCGCAGGGCCTTCACGTCGGTGTTCCAGCCCGCGAGACCGCCATCGCGACGGGCGAGGGTGTTCACCGCCCCGGACTGCTCCGCCTCGGGATCGAGGACATCGCAGCGCCGATGAGCCGCGAGCTTGTGCGGCATGGTGACGTTGGCCCCGTCGAGACGACCCGACACGATGTCCCCGCAGCCCGCGGCCAACCCCGCGGCGTCGACTTCGCGCAGCTCGTACTCGCCGGCGATCCCGCAGGCCGCCAGCGCCGCCTGGTGGATGCGGGGCGATCGGGAGTGACGCACTGGGCTGCCGAACAGGGCCAGCCGCAGCGGGCGGGAGGTCACGACGCCGACTCCGCCTCCTGCTGCCACCGGAGGAACTCGTCGTAGTCGGCCGTGAAGTGGAGCTTGCCGGTGTCATCGCGGGTCATGAAGAAGAGGGAATCGGTGGCGGCGGGTTGCGCCGCGGCGAGCAGCG
>CAYYIA010000341.1:0-1957 GCA_964471875.1 uncultured Acidimicrobiia bacterium | reverse complement strand
ATCCTGGTCGGACCTGCCGCCGACGGCGCAGCGCTACGTGGAACGCGTCGAAGCCCTCGCCGGGGTGCCGATCCGGATGGTGTCCGTCGGACCGCAGCGCGCCGCAACCTTCGAGAAGCCGTCGTGATCGATCGGTACTCGCTTCCCGACATGGCGGCGGTATGGTCCGACGAGCACCGCCTCGCCCTCTGGCAGCGGATCGAATCGCTCGTTGCGGCAGCGTGGGCGGCCGAAGGAACCGTCCCCGCTGCGGCGGCGCACGCCATCGCCGCGGCGGCGCCGGTGGATCTGGTGCAGTGGAAGGAGCGGGAGGCGGTCACCCACCACGACGTGGCCGCCTTCGTGGACGTGCTTGCCGATGGGTGCGGCGAACACGGCCGCTGGGTGCACTACGGCCTGACCTCGTCGGACGTGCTCGACACCGCTCTCGGGGTCCAATTGCGCCAGGCATCCGATCTGCTGCTGGGACGCATCGAGAGCCTCTTCGTCGCCGTGCAGCGACTGGCCGTGACCCACCGGACCACGGTCATGGTGGGGCGCACGCACGGGATGTGGGCCGAGCCGACCACCTTCGGTCACACGATGGCCGGCTTTGGCTTCGAGTTGATCCGGGCCCATCGGCGACTGCGCTTTGCCGCCCATTCGGTCACCTACGGCAAGATCAGCGGGGCCGTCGGCACCCATTCGACGGTGCCCGAATCGGTCGAACGCCAGGTCCTGGATGAGTTCGGACTCCACGCCGAGCCGGCCGCCACCCAGGTGGTGGGACGGGACCGCCACGCCGCCTTCCTCTCCACCCTGGCTGGGGTCGGAGCGACCCTGGAGCGCTTCGCCACCGAGATCCGACACCTGCAACGTTCCGAGGTCGGCGAGGTCGCCGAGCCGTTCTCCGAGGCGCAGAAGGGCTCGTCGGCGATGCCACACAAGCACAACCCCATCCTGTCCGAGAACGTCGTCGGCATGGCGCGGCTGTTGCGCGGATACGCCGTCGCCGGCATGGAGAACGTGGCGCTGTGGCACGAGCGCGACATCAGCCACTCCTCGGTGGAGCGGGTGATCCTCCCCGACGCCTGCCTCGCCCTCGACTTCGCTCTGGCTCGCAGCCTCCGCATCGCCGAAGGACTCGTTGTGTTTCCCGACCGGATGCGGCGCAACCTCGACGCAGCAAGGGGAACCGTCTTTAGTCAGGCGGCCCTTCTCGAGCTCATCCGCGGCGGCATGGCACGGGACGAGGCCTATCGCCTGGTGCAGGCGAGTGCCAACGAGGCGGCTGCAGGCGGACGGCACCTGGGCGAGGTTCTTGCCGGTCGGGTGACCGACGACGCCTTCTCCGAGGAGCGATTCGTGATCGCAGCGAGCGCAGCAGTCGACCACCTCGCCACGATCACGACCGGGTGGCTACAGAAACCTGGCACCGAATGGTGAGCCGACGTCGGCCGACCCGCGGGTAGCCGCGATGACCGCCCACCGCCGCGCCGTCGCCATGGCGATCCTCGTCACGGTGCTGTGGTCGTCGTCGTGGGTGATCATCCGCTTCGGGCTCGACGACGAAGGGCTCGAGCCGATCACCTTTGCCGGACTCCGTTACGGCGTCGCGGCGCTGATCCTCGCAGCGTTCGTCGGCCTGCGTCCCGCGGCACGTGCCAACCTCCGCGGACTGCGCCGCGCCGACGTGGGTCGCCTGGCGCTCCTCGGACTGGTGTTCTACACGTTGGCCCAGGGCGCCCAGTTCGTGGCGCTCGACCATCAACCCGCCGCCACCACCAGCCTGGTGCTGGCGATGACCCCGCTGGCGGTGGCGGCAGTGTCGGGCCGCTCGATCGGTGAGCACGCTACCCGCTCCCAGCTCAGTGGAGCCATCCTCGTCGCCGCCGGTGCGGCTGCCTACTTCTCCGGTTCCCTCGAGGCCACGCTGGTGGGGATGAGTGCCGCGATCGTCGGCTTCGGCGCGACGGTG
>CAYYIA010000340.1:0-1974 GCA_964471875.1 uncultured Acidimicrobiia bacterium | reverse complement strand
GACCAGGGTGGGTGTCGCCACTGCAATGGCGACGATGGTCAGCCATCGGGCGGCTCGGTCTGCCAGCGCCTGATATCGACCCCTCGACTCCTGGGCCGCGGCGACCAGTCGCATGATCTGTCGCAGTGTCGTGTCGGCGCCGGTGCGCACCACGGTTGCCGTGAGCGCTCCCTCGCCGTTCACCGAACCCGCAACGATCTCGCTGTCCAGGAACTTGTCGACCGGCCGCGACTCCCCGGTGAGGAAGGCTTCACTCACCGACGAGGCACCGTCGACCACCCGCGCGTCCACCGGTACCTGCTCGCCGGGTCGCACGAGGATCTGGTCGCCGGGTACCAGGACACCCACATCCACATCCTCGATTCGGCCGTCGTCGGCGACTCGGTGGGCGGTCGACGGCACCATGGCGGCCAGATGGTCGAGGGCCTGCGACGCCGCGACGATCGATCGCATCTCCAACCAGTGACCGAGGAGCATCACATCGAGAAGCGTGGCCAACTCCCAATAGAGCGGTTCGCCGTCGAGACCCGCAGTCACTGCTGCGCTGTATGCGTAGGCGACCGTGATGGCGAGGGAAATGAGCGTCATCATGCCCGGCACGCGGTTTCGGATCTCGCCCACTGCACCTCGAAGGAACACGCTTCCGGCGTAGCCGAACAGGACGGTGGCAGCGATCGGGGTGATGGCGTCATCGAGGGGGAAGTCGATCGCCCGGTACCGGAACCACTCCTGGAAATGGTCGCTGAGGTACACGATGGGCCCGGTCAGCCCCAAGCTGATCCAGAAGCGGCTCAAGAACATTCCGGGCGTGTGCCCGGCGTGCTTGTCGTGACCGGGGGAAGCCGACTCGCTCGCCGGCCAAGCCAGTCTTCGGTCGTCGTGGTGATGCTCGTGCACGTCACCTCTCCTCGCCCTGACGCGACTCAGCCCCTGACCCCGCGCCTACGACTCGACGCGATACCGCCGCAACCGCAACGAGTTGCCAACCACGCTGACGCTCGACATCGCCATGGCGGCGGCGGCGATCATCGGGTCGAGGAAGCCAAAGGCAGCCAGGGGGATCGCTGCGGTGTTGTAGGCGAACGCCCAAAAGAGGTTCTCCTTGATCACCCGGAAGGTGCGGGCGGCGAGGCCGAGAGCGACTTCGGCGAGTTGCGGATCGCCTGACATCAGCACCACCTGTCCGGCCTCGACGGCGACGTCGGAACCGGTACCGATGGCCATGCCCAGGTCCGCGGCGATGAGGGCGGGGGCATCGTTGACGCCGTCGCCGACGAAGGCCACCCGGCGCCCGGCGGTGCGGAGACGCTCGACTTCGGCCGCTTTGTCACCGGGAAGGACCTCGGCGATCACCCGGTCGATGCCCACCTGAGCGGCGATCGCTTCGGCGGTGCGGCGGTTGTCCCCGGTGATCATCGCCACGTCGATGCCTCGGCTTCGGAGGCGGGCGACCACCTCGGCCGACGATTCACGCAGCGTGTCGGCGACTCCGAGGGCGGCACGCACTTCGCCGTCCCATCCGGCGAGAAAGCCGGTGTGCCCTGAGGCCTCGATGGCACCGAGCGCCTGCTCGAAACGTTCGGGGATCACGAACCCCGCCTCGGCCATGAGCTTCGGCTTGCCGGCGACCACTTCCACGCCATCGACGACACCGCGCACGCCGAGGCCGGGGAGGGCTTCGAAGCGCTGGGGGCGGACGAGTTCGATATCGCGCTCCTCGGCTCCGAGCGCCACCGCTCGCGCAACCGGATGTTCGGAGGCGGATTCGACAGAGCCCACCAGGCGCAGAACCCGGTTCTCGTCCTCGTCGGTGGTGAGATCGGCAAGGGTCATGGCGCCCCGGGTGAGGGTGCCGGTCTTGTCGAAGACGACGGTGTCGATGGTGCGGGTTCGTTCGAACACCTCGGCGTTGCGGAAGAGCACTCCCAGCTGCGCTCCCCGGCCGCTCCCCACCATGATCGCGGTGGGGGTGGC
>CAYYIA010000339.1:0-1980 GCA_964471875.1 uncultured Acidimicrobiia bacterium | reverse complement strand
AGGTACTCGAGGCCGAGGGCACGGAACACGTAGTCGATGAGCGAGTTGGCCATCTTGATGTTGGGATGGCCCTCGACCATGCCACGCGGCTCGAACGTCTGGAAGGTGAACGACTCGACGAACTCCTCCAGCGGCACCCCGTACTGCAGGCCCTTGGAGACGGCGATGGCGAAGCACCCGAGAATCCCCCGCAGCGTGGCCCCCTCCTTGGCCAGGTCGATGAAGAGCTCACCGAGCGTGCCGTCGGAGTACTCCCCGGTGCGCAGGAAGATCTTGTGGCCACCCACCTTGGCTTCCTGCGTCCACCCGCCGCGGCGACTGGGAAGCAGGAAGCGAGGGCGGTTGACACCGTGATACGCCTCTGTCGGGCTGGTCCCGGCCGGGAAGATGCCGGTGATCAGGCGTGCCTCGGACTCGATGGCCCTCACCAGATCGGCGGACTCATCCTCGTGGGTGTCTCCTGCGCTCGTGGTCGACGACAGTGGCTGGCTCGCCTTCGAGCCATCGCGGTAGAGCGCCATCGCCTTGAGACCGAGTTCGGCCGACAAGGCGTACGCCTCCTCGATGTCGGCGACGGTGGCCTCATTGGGCATGTTGATGGTCTTCGAAATCGCCCCGGAGATGAAGGGTTGCGCCGAGGCCATCGCCCGGATGTGACCGGTGTGATGGATGAAGCGCTCGCCGTGCTTGCCGTTGCGATTGGCGGTGTCGAACACCGGCAGGTGCTCGGGGGCGAGATGAGGGGCGCCTTCGATGGTCTGCATCCCGCAGATCACCTCGTTGGCGGCCGCGATCTCGGCCGGCGAGTATCCGAGTGCGGAGAGCAGGTCGAAGTCGAATGAGGTGTATTGGTCTTCGATGAACCCGAGCCGCTGCAGGGCTGCCTCACCGACCACGAACACGTTGAAGGCGTGACGCAGATCGAAGACCCCGGCGAGGGTGGATTCGATGGCGTCGATCTCGGACT
The DNA here is from genome assembly GCA_964471875.1 of uncultured Acidimicrobiia bacterium. Lineage (GTDB taxonomy): Bacteria > Actinomycetota > Acidimicrobiia > Spongiisociales > UBA11373 > UBA11373. Next base: position 1,013 of record CAYYIA010000339.1, on the reverse strand, counting down.
CCGTGAATCCCTTGGCGAGAAGCGACTCACGGTTCACCGAGGGGGCACCGACGAGGGTCATGGTCCCGACCACGTAGTCGACGATCTCCTTGCGCTGGGCGGCGTCGTAGCCGAGGGTGCGCAGGGCCGGATCGATCGACTGGTTGGCGATCTTGAAGTAGCCGCCGCCGGCGAGCTTCTTGAACTTCACGAGGGCGAAGTCGGGCTCGACACCGGTGGTGTCGCAGTCCATGAGCAGGCCGATCGTTCCCGTCGGCGCCAGCACCGTCGACTGGGCGTTGCGGTAGCCGTACCGCTCACCCATCTCCACGGCGTGGTCCCACGAGGCCCGAGCCGCCTCGACGAGGTCGGGCGGGCAGACGGCAGGGTCGATGGCCACCACGGTGTGGGTCACACCCTCGTACTCGCCTCCGCCGTAGGCAGCGGTGCGGTGGTTGCGCATCACTCGCAGCATCGACTCACGGTTTTCGGCGAAGCGCGGGAACGGCCCGAGGACCGCCGCCATCTCCGCCGAAGTGGCATAGGCGTCACCGGTGAGCACCGCGGTGAGCGCACCGGTGATGGCGCGCGCCTGGTCGGAGTCGTAGGGAACGGCTTGCCGCATCAGCAAGGAACCGAGGTTGGCGTATCCCAGCCCCAGGGTGCGGTAGTCGAACGAGCCCTGGGCGATCTCCTTGGAGGGGAAGTGCGCCATGGTCACCGAGATCTCGAGCACCACCGTCCACAGCCGGATGGCGTGGCGGTAGCCCTCCATGTCGAAGGCACCGGTGGTGTCGTCGTAGAACTTCACCAGGTTGAGGCTGGCGAGGTTGCAGGCGGTGTTGTCGATGAACATGTACTCGGAGCACGGGTTGGAGGCGCGGATCGGCCCTCCTGCCGGGCAGGTGTGCCATTGGTTGATGGTCGTGTCGAATTGGATGCCGGGATCGGCGCAGGCCCAGGCGGCATCGGCGATGCGCCGCCACAGGTCGCGTGCCTTCACCGTCCGCATCACCTTGCCGGTGGTGCGGCCG
>CAYYIA010000338.1:0-1980 GCA_964471875.1 uncultured Acidimicrobiia bacterium | reverse complement strand
GGACGATGTGGATGATGTTCTCCGTAAGGTCGTGCTCGCCCCAGGTGATGAAGATCTTGGTGCCCTTGATGCGGTAGGTGCCATCGGGGGCGGGGATCGCCTTGGTGACCAGCGCGCCGACGTCGGAACCGGCGCCGGCCTCGGTGAGCAGCATCGTGCCGCTCCACGCCCCGGTGACGAGTTTCTCCAGATAGGTGGCGCGCTGTTCATCGGAGGCGTGCTGCACCAGCATGTCCACGGTGCCGTAGGTGAGCATCGGGCACAGCGAGAAGCCGAGATCCGACGACTTCATCATCTCCTGGATCGCCATGGCGCTCATCCAGGGCAATCCACCGCCACCGATCTCCTCGGGAAAACCGGCCGCGGGCCAACCGGCCTCGGTCCACTTGGCGTAGGCCTGGCGGTATCCGGGCGGTGTGGTCACCGAGCCATCGAGGTTGCGAACGCTGCCCACGGTGTCGCCGACCTTGGCCAGAGGGGCGACCACCTCGGAGGTGAATCGTCCTGCCTCGTCGAGGACACCGGACAGCAGATCGTCGTCGATATGCCCAAATCGGGGAATGCCACCAAGAGTGTCGAGCCCGACGACGTGCTCGATGGTGAACCGCATGTCGGTTACGGGAGCGCGGTATGTGGTCATGGGAGAAGGGTAGAGCCGTGGCGAGGGCTGTTCGTGGGTAGAAAGGCCTTTCCGCAGCGGGTACCGGGTGCCGGGTACCGGAACCGCAGATGTCAGCTAGGTCTCAGGTCTCAGGTAACAGATCCGGAGCCCGGTACCCGGTACCCGGCACCCGGGTCATCCCGCCAACCCCTCCACCACCCTCACCCCGGGCATCCTTCCGAACACCTCCGGATCCACCTTCACCTTCATCCCCCGGCTGCCGCCGCCGACGATGCAGCGGGGGAGGCGCGTCACGGCGGCGTCCACGTAGATCGGTACCCCGGTGGGAACGCCAAACGGGGTGACTCCGCCGATCTCCATGCCGGTCACCTCACGGGTCACCTCTGCGGGGGCAAACGACAGCTTGCGAACTCCCATGAGGTCGCGCACCGCGTGATTCACGTCGAGGCGGGTGGTCGCCAGGGCGAGACACAGGGAATACACCCCCGGCGGCTGTTTCGAGGCGACGAGGATGGCGTTGGCCGACTCCTCGAGGGTGAACCCGTAACGGGCGCAGAAGGCCGCGGTATCGGCAAAGTCGGGATCGATGTCGAACGCCTCGAAGTCGGCACCGAACCCCTCGAGGGCAGCGACGACGTCGGCTTCGATCCCGGTACGCATGAGGGGAGTATGGCGAGGTCGGCCGCCTGCGGCGGCCTCCGCAATGGCAATGGGCGATTGGCGATTGGCGATTGGCAATTGGCAAGACGCAATGCGGCTCGACCTCAAGGTGTCTGTCGTCTGTCGTCTGCCATCTGCCGTCCGATACCCGGCACCCGGTACCTGCGTCAGGCGTCGGGCGACGGCGCCGCCTGCTCCGTGTAGCCTCGCTGCCATGACTTCTCGAGGGAGCAAGAGCTCGGTGCCTCCGTGGGTGCGGCGGCTGCTGTTCGAGATCGTCGGGTTGATCATCGCCCTGTTCATCGCGTATCACGTGGTCAAGGCGTTGCGAAACCTGATCATCATCCTGCTGATCAGTCTCTTCCTCAGCGTGGCGCTCGAACCGGGCGTGAACTTCCTGGCGAGCAAGGGTTGGAAGCGGGGGTTGGGGACGGGGGCGATGTTCCTCGGGCTCATCCTGACCATGAGCACCTTCGTCGGGCTCATGGTGCCGCTCATCATCGATCAAGTGAAGCTGCTCGTGGACCGCCTGCCCGAGTACATCGACCAGCTCTCCGAGTTCGCGGCCCGCTTCGGCATCGACTTCACCGGGGACAACCTCACCAGCGCGGCGGGCGAGGCCAGCGGCGATCTCTCGAGTTTCAGCAGCAACATCGCCGGCAACATCTTCGGGGTGGGTCAGGCGCTGTTGAACACGG
>CAYYIA010000337.1:0-2022 GCA_964471875.1 uncultured Acidimicrobiia bacterium | reverse complement strand
CACCGCCGTGCCATCGTCAACGAAGAACGGCACCGCAAGATCGATCGAGATCGGCGACGGGAACGCGGCTGCGAAGCTCCCCGGCGTGAGGGCGACCGTGTGATCGATCCGCACCCCGAACTCGTTCGTCACCGCCAGCGCCACCAGCTCGGCACCGTCGAAGGCCATGGCGTCACCGAGTCGATATTCGCCGAACCCGGGCACCGACACCAGAAGGTCCTGGGGCACGACGGTGATCGCGGGCGGGCCGCTCGGCCCGCTCGACACCAGGGCGAAGGCGGCCGCGTCGGCTTCACCGACGACGATCAGCATCGAGGCCGACTCGCCGACGAGCGCACGGTCCTCCGCCTCCGCCTGAGGCAGCGTGGCCGCAAGATCCCGCAGGTGGGTCCCCCAGTCGGCCACGGTCTGTGCTCCGCCTCGCACTGCGGAGCGAGCCTCGGGCAGGGTCATCAGGGCCACCACGACGCCCGCGGCGACCAACGCCCCCACCAGCACCCACGCGACGCGCCTACGGCGCATACAGCCCGCGTTGTTCGATGTAGTCGAAGACGGGTTCGCGAACGAAGAACCGAATGCTGCGTCCCGAACGACAACGCTCCCGCAGCATGGTCCCACTGATTGCGATCTCGGGGACATCGAGCCAGGTCGCCTCGACGCCCGCCGCCACCACCGCCGCCCGGGAGGTCCCAGGACGGGGCATGACCGCCACGCAAACCCGGCGAATCACCTCTTCGGCGTGGTGCCAGGTGGGGAGTCGCGCGGCGGCGTCTGCACCGAGGATCAACACGAGCTCATCGTCGGCGGGGAACTCGGCAAGGGTGTCGACCGTGTAGGTCCAGCCATCCCGGCCCACCTCGCGGTCGTCGGCGATGAAGTAGTCGACCCCGCCGGTGGCCAGAGAAGTCATATCCCACCGCTGCTCCGCCGGCGTCACCCCGTCGTTCGCTTTCTGCCACGGAGCACCGGCGGGGATGAACGACACGACATCGAGACGGAGTTGGCGATACGCCGCTTCACCTGCGATGAGGTGGGCGAAGTGAGGAGGGTCGAATGTTCCTCCGAGGATGCCGCGGCGCACGCCGCAGAGGATAGGGTCCGACCGACCACCGGACCCCGGCAAGCCGAACCGCCAAGCCCGGCACGGCGACCGGAAGACACGCCCGCGCCGGATCCAGGTACCGATCACCGACGCGCAGCGACCAATGGAGCCTCGCACCGTGTTCGGACCCTGAGATGCCCACGACGTCACCGCGCCCGACGCGACTGCCTGTGGCAACCGAGATACGGGAGAGAAACGAGTACGACGTGCGGACGCCACCGCCGTGGTGCACCGTGACGCTGATCATTCCGGCGACGGAACCGGCAAAGGTCACGGTCCCGGGGGCGGAGGCGCGAACCAGGGTTCCGGGGACGACGGCGAAGTCGATCCCCCAGTGTCCGCCGTAGGCACCGGCGGGGGCGAAGCCACCATCGACCGGGCCGTCCACCGGCGCGGGGAGGAGGCACGACATCGAGATCCCGAGAGTGAGAAGCGCTGTGATCATCGTCACCACCGCGCTGGGCGCGACGGTACCGGTGCCGAAGCGCGGTTACCAGGGGGCGATCTGTCGGAGATCGAGCGTGGGCGCGCCCTCAGGCGGTGGCGGCGGCGGAGCCGGAGAGCAACCCTAGGGCCACGCCACGAAGATCGTCGGGGCGGAACGGCTTGGTGAGGAATGCATCGGCTCCCCCGCGGTCGGCACGCTCCCGGGTCTCCTCCTGAGCATGCGCCGTGAGCACCAGGACCTTCATCGACCTCGTCCTGGCATCGGACCGGATTCGCTCCAGGACCTCCCATCCGTCCATCCGGGGAAGGCCGACGTCGAGGATGACGAGATCGGGCGCAGTCGTCAGTGCTGCGTCGAGGCCGCTCGGCCCATCCGCACGGGTGTCCACCTCGACGCCGGCTGGGCGCAAGCAGACGGCGATCAGCCGCTGAATGACGGCGGAGTCCTCCACGACAAGCACTCGGTACGACAC
>CAYYIA010000336.1:0-2037 GCA_964471875.1 uncultured Acidimicrobiia bacterium | reverse complement strand
CTGGAGCTCGTCACCGCCGGGCTGGTGAATCCGATCTATGTCACCTCGCCACCAGGCGACGACCGGCTGTTCGTTGTGGAGCGGCGAGGGACGATCCGGATCTTCGAGGGCGGCGCACTGCTGCCGGGGTTCTTCCTCGACCTACGCAGCACCGCGACATACACCAGCGGTGAGGCCGGGCTCCTGTCGCTGGCCTTTCACCCCGACTACGCCACCAACGGGTTGTTCTACGTCTTCCACTCCGAGTATCTCGGATCGGGCAACCACACGAGCCTCATCCTCGAGTTCGAGGTATCTGCCGATCCCGATGTGGCGGATGAGGCGACGCGCCGCCAGGTGTTGGCGGTCACCCAGCCGGCCTCCAACCACAACGGTGGGCAGATCGAATTCGGACCGAATGGCTATCTCTACGTCGGGTTCGGTGACGGTGGCGGGTCCAACGACCAGTACCACCACGGTCAGAACACGGGATCGCTGCTCGGCAAGATCCTGCGCATCGATGTCGACTCGGCCACCCCGTATGCGATTCCGGCGGACAACCCCTTCGTCGGTGTCGCCGGTGCCGATGAGATCTGGGCGATGGGATTGCGCAACCCGTGGCGTTGGACCTTCGACGACGGGAAGCTCTACATCGCCGATGTCGGGCAAGGTGCCCGGGAGGAGATCAATGTCGTCGCCGACGACGCCGCCGGTGTCAACTACGGGTGGTGCCGATACGAAGGGACGACGAGCCACGCCATCAACTCGTGGTGTGACAACCCGGTGTCGGGTGCCACCTTCCCGGTCCTCGAGTACACCCACGGCGATGGCTGTTCGATCACGGGAGGTCGCGTGTACCGCTCCACCGAGATCCCCGGTCTCGCCGGCACCTACTTCTATGGCGACTACTGCCAGGGGTGGATCCGCAGCTTCCGCTACGTGGGAGGTGTGGTGACGGAGCAGCGCGACTGGACCGCGGACTTCGGGAGCTTCCCGTACCGCTTGTGGTCGTTCGGGTCGGACTCCGCAGGCACGGTCTACCTCGTCGACGGTGACGGCTCGATCTGGCGGATCGGCGCCGGCTGAGCATTCAGCGCAGCCCCACCTCCAGCAACCGGATTGCTCCCTCCTTGTCGAGCGGCTCGTTGAAGTTGCCGCACTTGGGCGACTGCACGCACGACGGACATCCCGCGGCGCAAGGGCACTCGCGCAGCGCTTGCAGCGTGGCGCGGAGATGGCGCTCGCCCGAGGCGAACGCCAGGGGAGCGATCCCGGCGCCTCCGGGGTACCCGTCGTAGATGAACCACACCGGCATCCCTACTTCGGGGTGATACGCGGTGGAGAGGCCGCCGATGTCCCAGCGATCGCAGATGGCGAACAGCGGGAGCATGGCGATGGCGGTGTGCTCGGCGGCATGCAGCACCCCGGGAAGGTCCGCGTCGGCGACGCGGGCATCGCGAATCGTGGCTTCGTCCACGAGGAACCACACCGCTTGGGTGTCGTAGGTCCGGGAGGGCAGGTCGAGAGGTTCGTAGCCGAGGACCGTCCGATCGGCGATGCGCTTGCGCTTGAAGGCCACCACCCGCTCGTCCACGGTGACGATCCCGTGACGATGGCCGAATCGCCCCAATGAACCGCTGCCGTGAGTCGCGCGGATCGTGATCGTCGTGTCCTCCTCGGGCTGGGTGTAGTAGTCGACCTCCCCGGATCGGGCGCGAACGGTGCGACCGGACCAGTCGAGCCCGTCGATGACGTAGCTGTCTCCCTGATGGAGATACACCGCGCCCGGATGGGTCTGCGAGGCGACTCGGGCCTCATCGACGGTCCCGATGACTTCGCCGTTCTCATCCACGATGGAGAACGGCGGTCCGCCCGCGGTGCGAATGTCGATGCTCGGAGCGGGCGCCTCACGCCCCGCCCAGAGCAGGCGGCCATCGCGCACCCGGAGGCGTCCGTCATTCACGAGGTCGACGGCAAGTTCCTCGACATCGGGCCCGAAGGTGGTGACGGCCTCGGTGGGCTCCATGGGGAGTTCGTACGCGGCGCACCCCATGTGTG
>CAYYIA010000335.1:0-2046 GCA_964471875.1 uncultured Acidimicrobiia bacterium | reverse complement strand
GGTGATCGGAGCGAGCCCGATCAGGGTCTGATGGAGTTGATCGCGAACGCCTTCCAGACGGCGGAGCTGCGCGGCGCCATCATTGGCGGTGTTGCACGCAACTACTGGGAAGCCCCCAGGCTCACGTTCGACATCGACTTCACGGTCGAAGAGAACCCCGCGGGCATCGAGACGGTCATCGCCGCGCTTGCCGACCACGGCTTTGAGGTGATGAGGGTCCAGGGACGCGAGCAGGCTTCCGGTCCGGACTTCGTCCAGCTCTACAACCGGGAAATGGCCCAGGTCGTCGAATTGCAGGCCGCGAAGACGCCGTTCCAGGAGGAGGTTCTGCGGCGGGCGGTAGCGCTCGACGAGACCGGGCTCCTCGTCGCCACGCGCGAAGACATCATCGTCCTCAAGATCCTCGCGCTTCGACCAAAGGATCGGGACGACCTCCGGGAACTCGCTTCAAACGCCGGCCTCGATTGGGACTACGTGTCCTACTGGTGCGATGTCTGGCAGGTGACCGACCGGCTGGAGAATCTCCGCCGGATGATCGCCGAGGACGCCACCAACTCCTGAGTCGCCCACTCACTCGTTGTTTCGTTGCCGGGTGCGGTGCGGACAGCCCAGCGCGCCATCCCTGGCGCGCCTCGGATGGGTTGGGGTTGGTGGCGGGAGGCGTTCGGGGGAGCGGTGTCCCCGCGCTTGCTTACGCGCGCGCCTATGTGGGTTGGTGGCGGGGAGAGGGGCTCGCAGGGTGCGGTGCGGTGTTGGGGGTGCGGACAGCCCAGCGTGCCATCCCTGGCGCGCCTCGGATGGGTTGGGGCAACTCGCAACTCGCAACTCCCAACTGCTACAATCGCCTCCCCGGGCAACTGGCGAGTTCGCGGAGCACCGCGAGGGAGCCCGGCACGTTTCGCATGGTCGCTCGCCTGGGCCGAAGGTCTCGCTGCATATCCCGCGCGGGGCCTTTTTCGATCCCCCGGGTGGGGTTCCAGGGCCCTCGTGCCTCATTCCTCATCCCTCATTCCTCCACCGGAGGTGGTACCCATGCGCGCATTGCTCGGTGTCTACGACAAGTCAGGGATCGAACCCTTCGCCCGCGGCCTCGCCGAACTCGGCTGGGAGCTCGTCTCCACCGGCGGCACCTTCGCCACCATCGAACAGGCCGGCATCCCCGTCCGCAAGGTGGAGGACATCACCGGCTTCCCCGAAATGCTCGATGGCCGCGTGAAGACGCTCCACCCCGCGGTCCACGGCGGCATCCTCGCGCGGCGCGACCTGCCCGCGCACATGGCCGCGCTCGAACAGCACCAGATCGGCGGCATCGACCTCGTCTGCTGCAACCTCTACCCGTTCGTCGCCACGGTGACGACGCCCGGCGTCAGCTTCGAGGAGGGCATCGAGAACATCGACATCGGCGGGCCCACCATGCTCCGCGCCGCGGCCAAGAACCACAACGACGTGATCGTCGTGGTGGACCCCGGCGACTACGACGCGGTCCTCGGCCACCTGCGCGATGGCGGGGTTTCGCCTGAGACGCGCCGCCACCTCGCGTGGAAGGCCTTCGCCCACACCGCCAGCTACGACAGCGCCGTCTCGGAGTGGCTCTGGGGGCAGGCCCACCCCGGCGAGACGCCGCCCGGCCTGACCATCCCCATGCGCCTCGCCCAGCAGCTCCGCTACGGCGAGAACCCCCACCAGCGCGCCGCCTTCTACACCGATGGCACGCTTTCGGAGCACGGCCGGGGCGGCATCGCCACCGCCGTCCAGCACCACGGCAAGGAGATGTCCTACAACAACTACCTCGATGCAGACGCCGCCTGGAACTGCGTCAACGACTTCACCGGCCCCACCTGCGTCATCGTCAAGCACACGAACCCCTGTGGAGTGGCCACCCGCGACGACATGCTCGAGGCCTACCGCCTCGCGGTCCGCGCCGACGCGACGAGCGCCTTCGGTGGCATCGTCGCCTTCAACCGCGTGGTCGATGAGGCGCTGGCGCGCGAGCTGCGCGAGTTCCGCAACCCGAACGACGGCGAGACGCGCATGTTCTACGAGATC
>CAYYIA010000334.1:0-2053 GCA_964471875.1 uncultured Acidimicrobiia bacterium | reverse complement strand
GCGGGACGTTTACGACCGGCGCGGGACCGGTTGTCGTACCCTGTGGCGGATGGACGTTTGCTGCCCGGAACACGCACAAAAAAACGCGCGCGTCCCTCGCCTGGGGACGAGCGCGTACGCCCGCGGTACCACCCCGCTTCCCTTCCGAGGAAGGGCACTCATGGAGCGCTATCACGCCCCTGCCCCTGGTAACGGTGGGCCCCCGTCCGGGTCTACTTGGGGCAACCTGCCCCGTTCGGCCGAAAGCTCGGGAGGGATCTTCACGCGGGCTTCCCGTGCCCCCTCGCACCAAACGGGGCTCGCTGGACGGGCGCTTGCGCGCTACTCGGCTCCGTCATCGCCGCTACCAGCCAGTAAACTCGCGTCCACGGCCACCTGTCAATGCTGAGCCGCCGGGCATTCGGCGGACTGCTCCTCGCCGTCCTGCTGGCGCTCCTCCCATCGTGCGGGGGCGACGATGCCGAACCCCCGGGCCCGCTCGCCCCGACCGCCACCGCCACCACCCCGCCGCGCGGCGCCACCACCCCCATCGCCCCGCGCGAGGCCACCGAGCTGCGCGTCGCCTTCATCAACCTGATGAGCCCGGTCGGCACCGACGCCACCGATACCGCCGCCTCCGACACCTACGAAGAACGCCTCGCCCTCATCATCGAAGAGCTGCGCACGTTCAACCCGGACATCGTCGGCTTCAACGAGGCGACCATCACCGACGCCCACGGCGATGCGCGCGAGCGGCTCGCTACCGCCCTCAAAATGGAGCCGTTCTGGCTGCGCGCCAACCCCTGGTTCCCCACCCGCACGCGCGAGGCGAATGACGCCATCGCCAAACAGATCGGCTTCCAGGAGGGCGAGCTCCTCCTCGTCCGCAGCGACCGCTTCCCGCTCATCGGCGGGATGGACTCCCACTGGATCAACCCGCGCACCTCCGAAACCGAGGGCCGCGTCGCCTTCCACATCCGCGTCAGGGTCCCCGGTGCCACCGGCGAGGCCGATATCTACATCACCCACCTCACCGGTGGCGGCGAGGCGGTCCGCGCGCGCCAGGCCGAATCGGTCGCCTCGTTCATCCGCTCCACCCGCGGTGAAGGCCCGGCGATCCTCATGGGCGACCTCAGCGATGTCCCAACCTCCGGCGCCTTCCAGGCCTTCGCCGCCACCGGCTTCCACGACCCCTTCGCGGGCGAGGGCGTGGCCACCTGCTGCCGCACCTCGCTCACCGGCGAACAGCAGCCGCTCACGCTCCGCACCGATTACCTGCTCGGCGCGGAATGGGCCCCCGTGGAGACCGGGTTCCTCGCGGCAAAGCCCGGCGCACGCGGCGATGGCTCCCCGCTCTTCGCGAGCGACCACCTCGGCCTCTTGGCCGTCTTCACGCTGCCCTCCGGCCTGCCCTGACGACCCCCTTGCCGGGTGGCGTAGGATGCGCCTATCACTCCCGCGGAGGCGCCCACCATGGCGACAACCGAGTTCGCCGCCCCCTACCCCGTCACCATCGATGTCCAGCCGGCCACCGGTGAGCGCGACAAGATGTCGATCGGCTTCCGCTTCATCCTCGGCATCCCCCACGCGCTCCTGATCGGTGGGCTCGGCTACTGCTTCACCCTCGGCACGTGGTGGAGTTCCTATGGCGGCATCCTGGCGGTCGGGGCATTGGGCGCGGTGGCGTCCGTCTGCGCCCTCGTCTCCTGGTTCGCCATCATGTTCAAGGATGAGCACCCCGCCGGCCTGCAGGAACTCTGCATGTTCTACCTGCGCTGGCGCACCCGCGGCGTCGCCTACCTGGCCCTCTTCCGCGATGAATACCCGCCCTTCGGCGAAGGCGAGTACCCGGCAACCATCACCGTCCAGCTCGCCCAGGGCCCGCGCGATAAGAAATCGGTCGGCCTCCGCATCTTCTACCTCATCCCCCACATCATCGTCCTCTGGTTCCTCTCCATCGCCTGGGTCTTCACCTCGATCGTGGCCTGGTTCAGCCTGCTGCTGAACGGTACCTACCCGGAGAGCCTCTACAACTTCGGCATGGGCGTGATGCGCTGGTCGCTCCGCGTGGAAG
>CAYYIA010000333.1:0-2072 GCA_964471875.1 uncultured Acidimicrobiia bacterium | reverse complement strand
CCGGCATCAAAGCCGGGACCGTTGCAACCACCGGTGGAACTAACCCAGGTATCAGAGCCGGACGCCCGACGTCTGACGTCTCATATCTGGCATCTGGCATCCGACATCCGACATCCGACATCCGACATCCGACAACCGGTAACCTCGCCGGATGCCCTCCTCGACCTTCTCGCACACTGCCCATGCCTCCGCCGCAGCGCTGACGATTTGGCGGGCCCTGCAGGATGCGGAGACGTGGGTCGGGTTCGGCCTCATGGATGCGATCACCGGCTCGGTGGTGGACGAGGAGCGACTGGTGTCGTTCGAGTGGACGGCTACCGCCGCCGGATCACGCCACCGCGGCACCGCCACCGTCGGCGAGTCGATACCCGGCGAGCACATGGTGCTCCAGCTCGCATCCTCCGAGATCGCAGGAACCATCACCGTCACCCTCGTTCCCGACGGTGACACGACGGCGATGACCGTCACGCTCGCCGCCCGGTCACGCGGCCTCCTCGCCGGGATGTTCTGGGGGATCGTGAGCGACGCATTGGAACGCGGCCTCCCCCGGCAAGTCGATCAGTTCGCCGCCACGTTCTCGAGCGGGCGCGGCTAGGTCAGCGCGCCATCGGGATCGCGGACTGCCCACACGCTTCCGCCCACTCCACGGAGGCCTTCACTGCGTCCGGGGCGTCGCCTCGGCCGATCCGGCGATATCCCCGCCGGGCGAAGAATGCCTCGGCGGTGTCGGTGAGCAGATAGGTACCACTGAGACCGTCTTCGTGGGCAGTTCGCTCGAGGGCGGCGACGATTCCCGACCCGATGCCCGACGCTCGGACCTCGGGCGACACCACCACCGAGCGAATCAGGCCGGCGGTACCGTGGTGTTCGAGGGCACCGGCACCGACGACGCGTTCACCATGGCGAGCCACCACGAGACGGGTGGGGACCTCCATCAAACCGTCCAGGGGAAGCCCCGAGTCGCTGAGGAGGGCCCGAATGGCGGGCAGGTCGCTCTCGGATCCGGCATCGAGGATGACCACGACCCAACGATAGGCCAGCCCGCGACGCTCCGGTACTAGAGGTCGGTTTCGGCGAGCGCCTGCGCCAACTCGCGGGCCAGCGCCTTGTCACCGGAAGCGATCTCGGCGCGGTCGGTGAGCAAGGTCACTTCGTTGCGGAAGATCTGCAGGAACCCGCCGTGCACGGCGAGGGTGATCACTGCACCGCCGGCGTTGATCTCGGCCGAACCCGTGGCCAACGCCGCCATTGTCGGCTCATGATCGGCGAGGATTCCGATCTCACCCTCCGTGGTGCGAGCGACAAGCATGTCCGCCTCCCCCGACCACACGATGGCCTCGGGAGACACCACGGAGAGCTTGAACTGCTTAGCCATGATCCGGCCTCCGGCCATGAGTCATGCCGACATCTCCTTGGCCCTCGCCAGCACGTCTTCGATGCCGCCCTGCATGTAGAAGGCCTGCTCGGGGATGTTGTCCACTTCGCCGTCCACGATCATCTTGAACGATCGGATCGTGTCCTTGAGCGCCACCGTCTTGCCGGGGATGCCGGTGAACTGCTCGCCGACGTAGAACGGCTGCGAGAGGAACCGCTGGATCCGCCGCGCCCGGCCCACGATGAGCTTGTCCTCCTCGGAGAGTTCATCGATGCCAAGGATGGCGATGATGTCCTGGAGGTCCTGATAGCGCTGCAGGATCTGCTGCACCTGGCGAGCCACGGCGTAGTGCTCGTCGCCGACCACCCGCGGATCGAGGATCCGTGACGTCGAGTCGAGCGGATCGACCGCCGGATAGATGCCCAACTCGGAGATCTTCCGGGAGAGCACGGTGGTGGCGTCGAGATGGGCGAAGGTGGTGTGCGGGGCCGGGTCGGTCAGGTCGTCGGCGGGTACATAGATCGCCTGCAACGACGTGATCGATTTCCCCTTCACCGAGGTGATCCGCTCCTGAAGCGCCCCCATCTCGTCGGCGAGCGTCGGCTGGTAGCCCACCGCCGACGGCATCCGGCCGAGCAGCGCCGACACCTCGGAGCCCGCCTGCGTGAAACGGAAGATGTTGTCGATGAACAACAGG
>CAYYIA010000332.1:0-2090 GCA_964471875.1 uncultured Acidimicrobiia bacterium | reverse complement strand
ACGGGCGAGCACGATCACCCGGCCGTCGTCGAGCAGTTCCTTGATCGTCACCACGTCGCCCGTGGCGTCGAAGGTGCGGACGTCGATGACGTTCATCGCCTCGTTGAGCAGCACCTCCTGACCCTGCTCGAGCTGCTTCACCTCGATGCGGGGTTCGACGTTCACCCGAAGCTTGCGGCCGGAGGTGATCACGTCGAGGGTGCCGTCGGTATTGACCCCATGGACGATGCCGAATGCGTTTGGCGGTGCAGTGAGCTTCTCGACCTCGTCGCGCAGCACCGCTAGTTGCTCGCGGGTCTCCTCGAGGGCCACCGAGAGCTTCTCGTTCTGGGTCACGGCCTGGTTGAGGCGTCCCTTCGCCTCGAGGAGGCGCTCTTCGAGCACCCGCACCCGGCGGGGGGCGTCCTGCAGCCGTCGACGGAGGATGGCGATCTCCTCCTCGAGCATGCGAATGGTGCCGCGTAGGTCGTCGGATGTCGGTTCGGCCATCTCACCCCGGCTCAGGCGCGCTGTGGGCGAGTATACGGCCGCTCGGGCTTAGCCCCTGGGACGCCCGTGGAGGTCATGTCAGCGGCCAAGGCTTGAGTGCAAACAGGGCGCGGGTAGAGTGGGGCCGTCCGACAGCGACCGGAGTAGCCATGAAGGTTTGGATCGACCAGGATCTCTGCACGGGAGATGGCCTTTGCGAAGAGATCGCTCCCGACGTGTTCGTGCTGTTGGACGATGGTCTCGCCTACGTCCGTGAGGGCGACAAGGTATTTGCCACCGCCAAGGGCAACCCGCAGGGGGCCCAGGGTATGGCCATGGTTCCCGCCGGCCAGGAAGACGTGGTCGTCGAAGCCGCCGAGGAATGCCCCGGCGAGTGCATCTTCATCGAGCCGTAAGAGTCGGCGGCCTGAGGCCGCCTCCCGCAATGCGCAATGCGCAATGCGCCAGAACGGGAGTGTTGGTCACTCCGGTATCTGATACCTGATACCTGACGCCTGATACCTATTCCACGGGTGTTGCTGGGTCCTCGGGGAGATCGGGATCAAGCGCTTCTGCTGCGTGGTGGGCGATGGTGAGAAAGCCGGTGTGGCCGACCATGAGGCTCTCCGGCCGCACCGAGCGACCCGCCACCTTCCAGTTCCGCTGCATCACCTCGAAGGTATCCACGGCGATGAACCGGTGGGTCCGGCGGAGGGCATCGTGGAGGTGCTGGACCTGGGGAACCGTGGGCAGGTATGAGCAAAGGATGCCGCCGGGTGCCATCGCCACAGCCGCAGGTGCCGCCACCTCCCACGGTTCCGGGAGATCGAGGATCACCCGATCAGGGCTCCAGTCTGCGAGCGCCTCCTCGACCCGGCCCTCGATGAACACGAGGTTGTCGGGGAGTCCGCCGAGGAAGCGCTGGACGGTGCCTCTGGCGTGCTTGAGGTGATCGGGGCGGACCTCGACGCTCACCACTTTGCCCTGGTCCCCCACCGCCCGCAGCAGCGCGAGGGTGAGGGCACCCGAGCCAGAGCCCGCTTCGACGACGAGATCGCCGGGCCGGACGTCCGCCCAGTGGATGATCGGTCCGATGTCCTTTGGATACACCACCTGGGCGCCGCGCTTCATCTTGAGGATGTAGTCGGCAAGACGGGGTCGGAGCACCGCGATCCGCCCGCCGGACGAAGAGCGAACGACGGATCCGGCGGCCACACCGATCAGGGCGTCGTGACGCAGCCACCCGGCGTGGTACTGGAAGGTCTGGCCGGGTCGGATCTCGATGAGGTAGCGCCGGCCCCGGGGGTCGAGAAGCAGGCAGAGGTCGCCGGCACCGAAAGGAACACTCACCCCCGTAGGGCCTGCACGAACGGGATGATCATCGACAGGATGACCATCACCGAGACGAAGATGACCACGATGCGAGTCATGCGCTCACGGTTGCGGAACATGGGGGCAGGATAGGGGTCAGATGGCAAATGCCAGATGCCGGATACGGAAGGCCTTGGGTGCCGGGCACCGGGTACCGGGTACCCGACGGAGCGTCAGTCCGGGCGCGATGCTCGCGGTGCCGGCTTCACCAGCGCGATGCGGAGTGACTCACCGCCACGGACGGTGGTCCG
>CAYYIA010000331.1:0-2118 GCA_964471875.1 uncultured Acidimicrobiia bacterium | reverse complement strand
CTTCTGAAACACCATCCCCATCCGACGCCGCACCTCGACCGGGTCGATGCGCGGCCCATACAGGTCTACACCGTGATACCGCACGGCTCCGTGGACCCGAGCCGAGGGGATGAGGTCGTTCATCCGGTTCAGGCAGCGCAGCACGGTGGTCTTGCCACACCCCGATGGCCCGATGAACGCCGTGATCTCGTTGGCGGCAATGGCGAGGTCGATGCCTTCCACGGCGCGGAAGGACCCGTAGTCGACCGCCAGGCCATCGAGTTCGAACACCGGAATCCCGATCGAGCGCTCCCCACCGGGAATGCCACCGAGCGATCGCGCCACCGACACAGGTCCTTCCACGCTCATGTGCCTTTCTCGAATCGGTTGCGCAAGTAGATGCCGGTGCCGTTGATGAGGAGCAGCACCACCAGCATCACCAGGATCAACGCTGCCGTCAACGCCCGAAACTCCTCCTGGGGTAGCCGCGACCACGAGAAGACCAGAACCGGCATGGCGCTGAAGCGCCCCTGGAGTGCCTCGACGAACGAGGCGTCCCCAACACTGAAGAAGGTGGTGATGCCTCCGACCAACAGCAGCGGCGCCGCCTCGCCAAACGCCCTGCCGAGCGAAAGGATGGTGCCCGTAAAGATGCCGGGGGCCCCCACCGGCAGGATGTGGTGCCGGATCACCTGCCACTGGGTGGACCCGACGCCGTACGCGGCCTCGCGCAGCGCGTTGGGAACCGCCCGCAAGGCCTCGGCCGTGGTGATGATGACGATAGGGAGGGTGAGCAGGCCAAGGGTGAGTCCACCCGCGATGACACTGCGGCCTTCCACCTCTGGACCGGTGATCCCGCCCAGCAACTTCACGAAGATGGCAAGACCGAGCAGGCCGTACACGATCGAAGGCACACCTGCCAGGTTGCGGATGTTGGCATTGATGAAGCGGGTGAGTCGGGTGTCGGCGGCGTACTCCTCCAGGTAGATCGCCGCTGAGACCCCGAGAGGAAACGCGATGAGCGCGGTGAACGCCATGAGCGTGAGCGACCCGTAGAACGCCTGCCAGATCCCGGCGACATGGGGGTCAGCCGACATCTGCGAGGTGATGAAGGTGGTCACGCTGCGATCACGCCATGCCGGCAGGCTGCCGCTGATCACCGTGTAGAGCAACGTCGCCAGGATCGCCATGGCGACGATCAGACATGAGAACAAGGCAACGGTGAAGATCGTGCCGCGCACGTCGCGACGGTGGTGGGTGAGGGTGCGCGACACGGTCTCGGGCCCGGCGGCGAGGGCGGCGTGGTTCACGGCTAGTACCTCTGCCTGACCCGGCGGACGAACCGCTCCGAGATGACGTTGAGCGCCAGGGTGACGAAGAACAGCAGCAGGCCGAGGAAGAACAGACTCTGGAAGGCGTAATCGTCGCCTCGCACCTGGTCGGAGCCGATGGCGAGGGCGGCCATGGCGGCGGTCATCGTCTGCCCCGGCTCGAAGACGTTCCATCCGAAGAGCGAACCCCCGGTGGCTCCCGCGGCAATGGCAACGACCATCGTCTCGCCCACGGCCCGGGAGAAGGCGATGATGAGCGACGCCACCACACCCGAGACCGCCGCCGGAAACACCACGCGCACGCTCGTCGCCATGCGGGTTGCCCCGAGACCATACGACGCCTCCCGCAATGATCGCGGCACGGCCCGCAGGGCATCCTCGCTCACCGACGCGACCAGAGGGATGGTGAGGATTCCGACTCCGATACCGGCGGCGAGCATGTTGAATCCGACCACCTGGTCACCGAAGATCGGCCGAAGCACGCTCGGCGTGATGAAGGTGAGCGCAAAGAACCCGAGGACGACGCTGGGGATCCCAGCCAGCACTTCGAGAGTGGGCTTGAGCACGCGGCGGGTGCGCGGCGTGGCGTACTCGGAGAGGTAGATCGCGGAACCGAGGCCCAGCGGTGCCGCAACCAGCATGGCAATGCCGGCAACGGTCAGTGTGCCCACGAACAGCGTGCTGATGTCGAACACGCCTCGCCGCGGATACCAACCGATGTCGGTGAGGCTGCCGAGGTCGACGTTGCTGATGAACGTCCATGCCTCGCCGGCCAGCGATCCGATGATGGCGACACTGATGATCACCG
>CAYYIA010000330.1:0-2123 GCA_964471875.1 uncultured Acidimicrobiia bacterium | reverse complement strand
TGGCGGTCGTCCACGACCAGGGCGTGGCCCGTCTCGCCGGCGAAGCCGATCTCACCGACTACCACTCGCCGCTGGGTGCCGAACCTGCCGTGGCCGTCGCCGAGGTGGTCGCCCTGGTGGGCGCCGGCACCAGGCTCGAGTTCGACTCGCTTCCGGTCGAGGCAGCCGGACCGCTGGTGAATGCCTTTGGCGCATTGGGTGTTGCAGTGGCAATGCGCCACCATGACGCCGCGATGGTCCTCGAGCTGCCTCGGGATCCCGAGGCCTACCTGGATGCCCTCGAAGGCAAGCAGCGCCATGAGGTCCGGCGCAAGCACCGGCGTTTCGCCGAAGAGGCGGGCACCCCCACCTTGCGTCGTGATCCGGACGCCGTGGGGCGGTTTGCCGCCATGCATCGCACGGCCGCGGGCGACAAGGGGAGCTTCATGACGCTCGAGATGGAGGGGTTCTTCACCTCGCTCGTCGGCGACGCGGGTGCCGTGATCGACGTTCTGCACGATGGCAGCGGCGAGGCTGTCGGCGCCGCCTTCGGGTTCGAGGACGCCGACACCTACTACCTCTACAACTCGGCCTTCGACCAGTCCCGGGCTGCGCTGTCCCCCGGGATCGTGCTCGTCACTGCGCTCATCGAAGCGGCGATCGCATCCGGTCGCCGTCGATTCGACTTTCTCAAGGGGGGTGAGGAGTACAAGGCGCGCCTTGGTGCCCGACCCCGTCCCCTCTACGTTCTCGAGGGATCGACATGATCCGGCGCGTCGCCTTCCTCAGCATCCACTCCTCACCGCTCGCCACCCCTGGTGTCGGCGACGCCGGGGGGATGAACGTGTACATCGACGCGCTGGCGCGGACCCTGGCGGGCAGGGACATCCGGGTGGACGTCTTCACGCGGCGCGGCGAGGACGACGGACCCGAGGAGACCGAAGTGGTTCCGGGTTACTGCGTCATCCAGATCGACGCCGAAGGCGAGGAGCGCGCCGATCTGGTGGGTTCATTTGCGGATGGCGTGGCCAAGTGGATCGTGGGTCAGGATGCGATGCCCGACATTCTTCACAGCCACTACTGGCTGTCCGGATGGGCCGGTGCGGTCCTCCAGGACGTGCTCTCGATACCCCTGGCCATCTCCTTTCACACCCTGGGAAGGGTCAAGGAGGCCACACGGTCGCCCGGTGAGCCGCGCGAGTCGTTGGTGCGTCTCGCCGCGGAGACCGAGGTCGTGGCCCGAGCGGGGTGTGTGGTGGCCTCGACACCGGCTGAGGCCGCCGATCTCATCGAGCACTACCAGGCGAATCCGGAGCGCATTTGTGTGTCGCCGCCCGGCGTCGACCACTCCGTGTTCCGGCCGGGCAGCAAAGAGCGGGCCCGGGCCCGGCTCGGACTCGAAGCGGGTCCGCTTGTTGCGTTCGTCGGTCGGATCCAACCGCTCAAGGGTGTCGATGTCGCCATCGAGGCGATCGCCGCCGTGGAAGGGGCTCGTCTCCTCGTGGTCGGGGGACCGAGCGGGCCGGTGGGTGAGGCGGAACTCGCCCGCCTCGAGGCGCTTGCCGCCCTCCGGGCCCCGGACCGGGTGACCTTCATGCCGCCGCGTCCTCACGCGGAGATCGCCTGTGTGTATCGCGCCGTCGATGCGGTGATCGTGCCCTCGCGGTCCGAGTCCTTCGGCCTGGTGGCCGTCGAGGCGCAGGCCTCCGGCACTCCGGTCGTCGCCTCGCGCGTCGGCGGACTCGCCTACTCGGTCGCCGACGGCCAATCGGGGTACCTCGTCGCCGGTCACGATCCCGCCGACTACGCCAGGGCGTTGCGTCGGATCCTCGAGGACCCCGCCACCGCGGCGCGCCTCGCCGCCGGTGCCCTCGACCACGCCGCCGCCTTCTCATGGGACGCCACCGCCGACCGACTCATCGAGCTCTACAACGGGTTGGTGGAGTAGGCAAAGGTGTCAGGTACCAGGTGTCAGGTATCAGGTAGGAACTCGGAACTCCGCGCCCGACAATGCACGAGTCCCAGTGAACGCTCTGACTTCTGAGACCTGATGCCTGACACCTGACACCTGACACCTCTCCTGGACTCACGCGAAAAAGATGTCAATCGTGACCTTGTCGACAGTCGATGTGCACAACCGCCTG
>CAYYIA010000329.1:0-2134 GCA_964471875.1 uncultured Acidimicrobiia bacterium | reverse complement strand
ATCGACCGTGCCCTCGGCGAAGTCGTTCATCACCACGTTGGCGACGGCGCGGGCATCGCCATACCCCGGGGTGTCGGTGACACCGAGGAAGGCCTGCTGGATCAGGTATCCGCGGTAGCGGAAGTACGACTGCGCCTTCCTGCCGATCACATACACCCTGACGTCGGTACCCGCCTTGGTGAGTTCGATGGCCCGCAGTTCGGCAAGGCGCATCACGTTGATGTTGTACGCGCCCGCCAGGCCGCGGTCCGAGGTCACGACGAGGATCCCGACGGTGCGCACCGGGCGTGTCTCCAGGAGCGGATGCGACGCCCCTCCGGACGCGGCAGCGACGTTGCGAATCACCTCGTTCATCGCCCGCGTGTACGGCTGCGCGGCGCCGACCCGCTGCTGTGCCCGGGCGATACGCGAGGTGGCGATCAGCTCCATGGCGCGCGTGATCTTCATCGTCGAGCGAACGCTCTTGATGCGTCGCTGGATGCGGCGGAGTTCAGCGCTGGCCACGGTCTACTCGCCGAGGAACCGCTCGAGGCACTCGCCGATGGCGGCATCGAGCGCCGCCTTGTCGGGCAGGGTGCCCTGGGTGTTGATGTGGTCGACGAGCGCGGGGTGACGGGTGCTCAAGTACTCGGCGAGCGCCCCCTCGAACTCGGAGATGCGCTCCACAGGCACTCGATCCATGTGACCATTGGTCACGGCGTAGATCGATAGCACCTGATCCGCGACCGGCACCGGGCGGTACTGAGGCTGCTTGAGCACCTCCACCACGCGCCGCCCCCGGGCGAGCTGCGCCTGCGAGGCGGCATCGAGATCGGACCCGAAGCCGGCGAACGCCTCCAGCTCGCGGAACTGGGCGAGGTTGAGCCGGAGCGACCCGGCGACGCTCTTCATCGCCTTGATCTGGGCGTTGCCACCCACCCGGGACACGGAAATGCCGGCGTTGATCGCCGGACGGACTCCGGAGTAGAAGAGGTCACCCTCCAGGTAGATCTGGCCGTCGGTGATCGAGATCACGTTCGTGGGGATGTAGGCCGAGACGTCTCCAGCCTTGGTCTCCACGATGGGCAGCCCGGTGAGCGAACCCCCACCCAGTTCATCGGAGAGCTTGGCGCAGCGCTCCAACAACCGGGAATGGAGGTAGAACACGTCGCCGGGATAGGCCTCACGGCCCGGCGGGCGACGCAGCAGGAGCGAGATCTCCCGATAAGCGACGGCCTGCTTGGAGAGGTCGTCGAAGATGACCAGGGCGTGTTCGCCCTTGTACATCCAGTGCTGGCCGATGGCGGAGCCCGCGTATGGGGCGTACATCTGCAGGGCGGGGGCCGCCGAGGCCGGAGCGTTGACCACCACCGTGTACGCCATGGCGCCGTTGCGCTCCAACACCTCGACCACTTCCGCGACCGTCGAGGACTTCTGGCCGATGGCGACGTAGATGCACTTCACCCCGGACTCGCGCTGGTTGATGATCGTGTCGATGACGATCGCGGTCTTGCCGAGTTGGCGGTCGCCGATGATGAGCTGACGCTGACCCCGGCCGATCGGAGTCATCCCGTCGATGGCCTTGATCCCGGTCTGCAGGGGCTGGTGCACTCCCTTGCGTTCCACCACCGAAGGTGCCTGGGTCTCGAGCAGGCGGGTCTCCGTGGAGGCGATGGGGCCCTTGCCGTCCATCGGGTTGCCCAGCGGGTCGATCACTCGGCCCAACAGCGCATCACCGACCGGGATGGAGAGCACCTTGCCGGTGAGCCGCACCGGGTCGCCCTCTTGGACGTGGGAGGCCTCACCCATGATCACCGCGCCGATCGAGTCCTCGTCGAGGTTCAGAGCCACCCCGAGCAGGCCGCCGGGGAACTCCAGGAGCTCCGAGGACATGGCTCCGGGGAGTCCTTCGACACGGGCGACACCGTCGCCGATGGATGTCACATACCCGACGGTGGCGGCTTCGAGCGAAGGGGACCACCCGTCGAGGTTGCGACGCAGCGCCTCGGTGATCTCCCGGGGATTGATGGTCATTTCGGCCATGTGGATCTCCTCAGCGCTTGTTCAGGGTCTCGCGGAGCTGCTGCAGGCGGTGGCTCACGGTGCCGTCGATGACGACATCGCCGACGCGGGCTACCACCCCTCCGATGACGGA
>CAYYIA010000328.1:0-2152 GCA_964471875.1 uncultured Acidimicrobiia bacterium | reverse complement strand
CATATCACCTGCGGCCACTGCCGCAACTGCCGAGCGGGCCGCCGTCACTTCTGCCACAACCACCTCGGACTCGGTGTCACCCGCCCGGGCGCCTTCGCCGAGTACCTCGCCCTCCCCGCAGAGAACGTGTTCCCGGTGCCCGATCACATCAGCGACGACGTCGCCGCGGTGCTCGACCCCTTGGGCAATGCCGCCCACACTGCGCTCGAGTTCGAACTGGTCGGCGAGGACGTCCTCATCACCGGAGCCGGGCCGATCGGGATGATGGCCACCGCCATCGCCCGCCACATCGGAGCGCGCTTCGTCGTGGTCACCGATGTCAACGAGTACCGGCTTCGGCTGGCGGCGGACATGGGCGCCGACCGGGTGGTGGACGTGCGGACGGCACATCCCCGCGACGCCATGCCCGGCCTGGGGATGACCGAGGGCTTCGACGTCGGCCTGGAGATGTCGGGTCACGAAAGCGCCTTCAATCAGATGCTGGCGGCGATGAACCACGGCGGGAAGATCGCCGTGCTTGGCATCCCCTCGGGCGAGGTGACCCTCGACCTCAACGCGGTGATCTTCAAGGGCCTGACCGTGCGTGGGATCTACGGGCGTCGCATCTTCGAGACCTGGTACAAGGTCGCCGCCATGCTCCAGACCGGCCTCGACGTCTCCGCGGTGGTCACCCACCATTTCCCCGTCGAGGAGTTCCAGAAGGCCTTTGACGTGGTCGCCGGAGGAGAATGCGGGAAGGTGGTCATCGATTGGGGCTAGGAAGCCCCAATCGAGTCTCCAGTCGCCAGTCTCCAGGAAGGAGCCCTTCGCGGTCTGGCCTGGTGACTGGTGACTGGAGACTGGTGACTTCCGTTACAGTCCCCGTCCGGTCGTCAGGGGGCAGGCAGGAGGATCGGAATGCGACGCAGGGTCATCATCATCGGCGCGGCTGGGCGCGACTTCCACAACTTCAACACCCGATTCCGGGAGGATCCGGCCGTGGAGGTGGTTGCCTTCACGGCGGCCCAGATTCCCGGTATCGGCGGGCGGCGGTACCCGGCAGAACTCGCCGGGCCGCTCTACCCCGAGGGGATTCCGATCTTCGCCGAGGACAAGCTTGCCTCGCTCATCGTCGAACACCGGGTCCAGGAGTGCGTCTTCTCCTACAGCGATGTGTCCTACGCCCATGTCATGGGGGTGAGTGCCGTCGTGATGGCGGCCGGTGCGTCGTTCACCATCCTCGGACCCACCGACACCCAGGTGCGGAGCACCAAGCCGGTGGTGGCGGTGTGTGCCATCCGCACCGGAGCCGGCAAGAGCCAGACCTCGCGTCGGGTGGTCGAGGTGCTGATGGGTCTCGGGCTGAAAGTGGTGGCGATCCGCCACCCCATGCCCTACGGCAACCTGTTGTTGCAGAAGGTGCAGCGTTTCGCCGAGATCGCGGATCTCGAGAAGCACGACTGCACCATCGAGGAGATGGAGGAGTACGAGCCGCACATCGTGCGCGGCAACGTCATCTACTCGGGTGACGACTACGAAGCCATCGTTCGTGCCGCCGAACAGGACCCCGACGGTTGCGACGTCATCGTGTGGGACGGTGGCAACAACGACTACTCCTTCCTCAAGCCCGATCTGCAGGTGACCGTCGTCGACCCGCATCGGCCCGGTCACGAGCTCGGCTACTTCCCGGGGGAGGTCAACTTCCGGCGTGCCGATGTGATCGTGATCAACAAGATGGACACCGCCAGCCCGGAGGGGATCGCCACGGTGAAGGCGAACATCGCCAAGGTGAATCCGAAGGCACTGGTGGTCGAGGCCAACTCGCCGCCGATGCTGGCCGATCCGTCGCTCGTCAAGGGCAAGCGGGTGCTCGTGGTCGAGGACGGCCCGACGCTGACCCATGGCGAGATGAAGATCGGCGCCGGCACGGTCGCCGCGGAGCAGCACGGCGCCAAGGAACTCGTCGATCCCCGGCCGTTCCTGGTGGGGAGCCTCGTCGACACCTTCAAGACCTATCCGAACATCGGCACGCTGCTCCCGGCCATGGGATACGGCGCCGATCAGATGAAGGACCTGGCGGCCACGATCAACGCCTCGGACGCCGATGCGGTGGTGATCGGGACGCCGATCGACCTCGGCCGGATCCTCGAGATCGACAAACCGCACACCCGGG
>CAYYIA010000327.1:0-2163 GCA_964471875.1 uncultured Acidimicrobiia bacterium | reverse complement strand
CTCGGCTGCGTGCTCTACGAGCTGCTCACGGGTGATCCGCCGTTCGATGGTTCCTCGGCGCAGGCGATCGTTGCCAAGGTGATGACCGAGAAGCCGATGGCGCCCTCGCGGGTGCGCGACACCGTCCCCGAGGCGGTGGAGGATGCGGTGCTCACCGCGCTCGCCAAGCTGCCGGCCGATCGGTTCGCGAGCGCGGCGGAGTTTGCGGCGGCGCTGGCGGGAACCGGGACGAGGGCCCGGTATTCCACAGGCGTCCGCCGCGCGGCACCCGCCGATCGTCGGGCGTTGATCGGCCTCGCCGCGCTCGCCGCGGTGCTCGGTATCCTGGCGATCGTCGGGTGGCTGCGTGGGACGCGAGGGAGCAGCGGGGCTGCCCCGCTTACCTACCAGATTCACCTCACACCATCGGAATCCGAGGTCGGCTTCGTCGCCAACCAATTGGCCGTGAGCGCTGACGGGGATCTGGTCGTCTACAGCGACACCGTGGGCGGCACGCGGCAGCTCTGGCTCAAGGCGCGCGGTGACGCCGAGGCACGACCGATTCCTGGTACGCAGGGAGGGGCGGGCCCGGGAATCTCGCCCGATGGACGCTCCGTCGCCTTCACGGTCGGCCACCAGCTGCGCCGGATCCCCCTCGCCGGCGGTGCCTCCAGGCTCCTCTCGGATTCGGCCGTGCTCGGCCCGGTCTCTATCCGGAGCGCTTGGCTCGAGAACGGTACCATCGTCTTTCTGGGCGGGTCGAGCAGCATCCTCTACGCGGTGTCGGACACAGGTGGGGTTGTCCGCCGCCTCGCCACGGCGGACCAGCTGCTCGGCTGGGCCGCCTCTGTCGCTCCCGTGCCGGGTCGAAACGCCGTCGTGGTCTCGGCCTGTGACATCGGCGGCTGTGCCACTCCGGTCATCTCCCTGATCGAGCTCGACTCGCTCTCCAGGCGCCGGATCCTCCCGGGCTCGAGTGGTGCGTGGCCGCTTCGTGGGAACCGCATCCTCAATCTCTTGCCCGATGGGACGCTCTTCGTCGCCCGCTTCGACGCGAGTTCGGGAACGATCGGCGAAGGCACGCTCATCGCGCGCGGCATCGCGGTGACGGCGATGGGCCCGGAAGTGAGCATCGGGATCGACGGGGTGATGATCACGGGGGTCGGCGGTGGAGAGACCTTCACCAGCAGGACACGACTCGTGGCGGTAGGATTCGATGGGAGCACCCGAGTGGTGGATTCGGCCTGGACCAGCGCGTTCGCCAACAACAGCCGAATCGAGCTCTCCCCTGATGGACGCCGCCTGCTCCTCTCCCAGGTCGAGGGGGACGGCTTCTCTTACGGCCTCTACACCAAGCCCTACCCCGACGGACCGGCGACGCTCTTCAACATGACGGGCACGCAGAGTTCCCGCGCCGTGTGGTCACCCGATGGCGGGCGCATCGCCTGGGTCGGGGTCGACTCGGCCAGCCACGCCGCTATCTGGCACCAGGCCGCAGACGGCTCCGGCAGCCCATCGATTCTCGTGGACGAGCCGCGCGGTGTCTACGAGATCAACTTCACCGGCGACGGCGAGTGGTTGCTGTACCGCACCGATGATGTCGCGGACGGCAATGGTGACATCTATGCCCGCCGCACCAGCGGTGATACCACCACGATCCGGATCGCTGCCACCGAGTCCGAGGAAACCGCGCCAACGGTGTCGCCCGACGGGCGATGGGTCGCCTATGCTGAAAGGATCGGCACAGCAAAGGAGATCATCGTGCGGCCGTTCCCGGAGGTGGCGGGTGGACGGGTGCAGGTCTCGAATGGCGGTGGCCAGGAACCGCTGTGGAGCCCTGACGGCAAGACGCTCTACTACCGGCAGGGCGGCCAGGGCAGAATCATCGCGACCAGGATGGACCCCGATGGCACGTTCCCGGCCGATGGCCGGTCGATTGTCTGGGAGGGCGCAGCTGACGAGTACTGGGAGAACGACGACACGCGCCAGTACTCGCTGACCCCGGACGGTAGCGCGTTCCTCCTGATGCGGCGCATCCGTAACGAGGCGGGCGCCGGTGCGATGCGACTGGTCCTGCGGGAACACATCATACCGCCCGAGGGTGGACCGTGAGCCTCGACGCCCTCAAGGCCGCCCTCGCCGACCGCTACCGCCTCGAACGCGAGCTTGGGGCTGGCGGGATGG
>CAYYIA010000326.1:0-2177 GCA_964471875.1 uncultured Acidimicrobiia bacterium | reverse complement strand
CTGGATGACGCGCTCGATGTTGCCGGCGATGGTGTCGAACTGCTCGGCGAACCAGTTCAGCTCACCCTGGCCGACGGGTGGTGTGGGCACGCTTCTCCTCGGTGGGGCGGGCGGAGACTATCAGTGGTGGTCCGCTTCGTGTTTCCACTGGGACGCAAGCAGCGGGGCTTTGGTTTCCCGTCACCCCTGTCACCTTGAGTGGCCGTTGACGCTACGTTGGGTGGTGCCTAGGATAACGAGCACGGGGACGTGGCAGAAGGGAGTCCCGCGTGTCGGTCGACACCCTGCGTGATGAACTGCTCTCGCTGCCCGGCGTGGCCGACGCCGACGTCGAGGTGGAGGTCGAGGGTGCGGCCCCGGCCAATGTGCGGGTACGCCTCCATCCCGAAGCCGATCCGCGCGCCGTTGGCGCCGACGTGCAGCGGGTGCTTGCTTCCCATGGCATGCGGTCGCGCGTCAGCGGCGACGAACCTGCGGCGGTGGCACCGCCGGCGGTCCGCCCGCCCGTCGAGCCCCCGGTGCCACCCCGACCGGTGATGCCCCCGCCGGTGCCCGAGCCGATCGTGACTCCGCCATCGGCACCCGTCCCCGCGGAGGCCGCCATGGCCGCGGGAGCCGTGGCGAATCTGGCCTCGCTGACGGTCGAGGAGTCCCAGGATGGCGTCACGGTCGTGGCCACCGCCACCGACGGGCGTCGCTTCAGCCAGCGCACGATGGCATCCGAGGATGCCGTTGCCGCTGCCGTGGTGGCAGTGGTGGGAGCCCTCGCCGACGGTCGCCCCCCGCGTCTGCTCACGACGCTGCTCGGCGCCGCCGAGGGGACCGAGGTGGTGACCGTGCTCGTGGAACGCGTCGACGGGACCCGCATCGCGGGAGCCGCCGTCGTCAGAGCAGGCCGCCCCTACGCGGTCGCACGCGCCACGTGGTCCGCACTCCGCTCGTAAGGCGGTTTCCCACTTGGTCTCGCTCGCCGGTGGGCAGAAGCCCGAGTCCGGGCGCCGGGGGTGCGTTCAGGGGTTCTGGCTCGCTTCCGCAGCGTCGGCGTCGAGGATGTGGATGAGGACATCTCCATCGGGCAGGATCGATGGAGGATCGATGCGCCTTGCTCCGATGGTGCGGGCGTGTTCGCCCACCCGGGTGAGGACGTCTCGGATGAGCATGCGGGCCACGCCCGGGTCGGCGTCGCCCCCGAGCAGAGCGGCATCGTGGTCGGCAGTGGAGATCACCCGGATACCGCGGCCGAGGAGGTCCCAGATCATGATCTCCTGGACGATCTGGTCGCTCGACAGGGTGGCCACGCCGGGAAGGAGCACGGCGTCGACGCCACCGGCAGCGACGACGCCGAGCAGCGACAGGTAGCCGTCTCGGTCGGCGGAGCCGCGCAGGTCCTGGCACACCGCCACCACGTTCAACCCGTTGATGGCGGCGTAGCGTCGGATCTCCTCTTGTTGGGCGAATCCCGATCGACCGTCCGACGGGTCGGGGGACTCGCGCACATACCCGACGACGCGCACCGGGACCACCTCCGTGGGCGATGATATCACCACGGAGAGTGCCGAGCCGAGCTGCGGAGCGTGGTGGCCTGCCCGGCCGCCAGGAATCCGACGTTACGAGGCCGCCGCTCCGAGATAGGCGTCCCAGGAGGGGTGCGGTGGCGAGCCCAGTCCGACGAGCAACCACCCGTGCTCACGAGGCGGGGTCGGGGAAACCCGAAGCAGCATCCCCGCCTCGTATGGGGTGCGATCTCCCTTGCGGGCGTTGCAGGGTCGACAGGCGGCCACGACGTTCTCCCAGGTGTGCAGCCCGCCGCGGGAGCGGGGCACGACATGGTCGAGGTTCTCGGCGGCGTTGCCGCAGTACTGACACCGATTGAGATCGCGGGCAAACACGGCGCGCCGGCTGAGGGCGATCCGCCGCCGGTAGGGGACCCGCACGAATCGGCGCAGGCGGATCACCGTCGGTATGGGAAGCGCCAACCGCTCCGAGTGCCACCGCTGCTCGCGAGCGTGGACCAGTTCGGCCTTGTCACCCACCACGAGCACGACGGCACGGCGCACCGACACCACGGTGAGTGGCTCAAAGGTGGCATTCAGCACGAGTGCCTGAGCCGAACGGGGAGCGGCGAAACCGGCGGCTTTCGGTCAGCCTCCCTGGTTTCCGGCGATCCTGCGCGCAAC